>NZ_PJBR01000258.1:0-7331 GCF_002863625.1 Pseudoalteromonas sp. MelDa3
CGCCAAAATGGGGTGAAGTCGATTTCCTCAAGTTTATAATAAGCCTCGTGTAACTGCCCGCTTTTAAATTTAAAAAAATACTTAGTAAGAAGAAAAGTAACACTACTGGCAAATTAGAGCCAAATCAAAGTAGCAACTCTTCCCGTGGTAATTCCTTAATACTTACCATATGATTATTTAAAAGTGGTTCATTGGATATCGAGCATTAAACTTGCGCAATGTGTAGATACCATCTCTCATTTTAAGCTTCAAGGTCGTATTTAACTTTCTTGGAGCTTAAACGCTTCCTGGTTTTTTATTACACCAAAACATATATGAATTAGCTTTCGCATATTTGCACACACAGCTTGCATTGGTGTTTTACCATTATTTATTAACGTTAACTTGTGTCGTTTTATTGTTTTATTCCATTGCCCAGCAACAATAGCTGCTATATAAAGTTTGCATCGAATTCTGGCTGGCCCGAGTTTACTGATTGATGTTCGCCCTTTTAATTTACCCGATTCATTATGCCGTGGAATTAATCCACAATAAGCCGCCGCTTCTTTGGCTTTATTAAATTTTTTAGCCGCAAACAAATACGTTAACTCTCTCGATAGTACGGGCCCAATGCCCGGAATAGACTCAAGTAGTTTTCTGTTTTTTTTTAAATCAGGTTCATTATCTATGTGGTTATCAATGTCAGATTTAAGCTGTTTAATTTCATCATCTAAAAACGCGATTGTCACTTTTATCGATTGGCAAACACGCGCGGAAACGTTGCTGAATTCACTTGCTTCTAATCGGTTCGCTTCTCGTTGTCGGTTACTCTCAAGCGCATCTAAACGACGAATAAGGGCTTTAAGCTCTCTAATTTCTAACGCTTCAGGTTGCCAATAATTAACGACTGCGTGCTTAGCACAGCCATAATGAGCAAGCATCGTTGCATCAGATTTGTCTGTTTTGTGAATTATGTTTAAAGCGTCTGCATACTTTTTAGCTTTACCTGGATTCGCTAAAATAATTTTAAAGCCTTGCTCGTGTAAAAAATACATCAGTGTTTCATGATAAACACCCGTTGGTTCGAGGGTGATAACGAGCTCACTAGCAGCGCTTTTAGTTGTATTTAAAAGCCACTTTTCTATTGTTACAAAGTCTTGGCGCTTGTTTTTAAAGACTTTTGTTTTGATTTTATTTGTAAGTTGGTCTCTCAACTACGATAAATCAATCTTCTCTTTACTAATATCAATGCCGATAAACATCATCTCTACTTACTTGTAGTGGTACAGTGATTTTGGCCACCCATTAAGAAAGAAATGTTATGCTGATAAGCATACAAATTTGGGTGAAAAAATGACGAAATTAAAACGCGCAACGTATTCTGCAGCAATCAAATTAGAAACAGCTCAGCTTGTAGTTGACCAAAGTTATACTCAAGAAGAAGCAGCCAAAGCGACGGGTGTGGGTAAATCAACCGTTAGTAAGTCGGTTACTCAATTAAAGCAAGAGCGTAATGGCCAGCCACCATCGGCTTCGCCAATGACGCCCGAACAAATTGAAATCCGCGAACTTAAAAAGCAAATCCAACGCATCGAATTAGAAAAGGATATATTAAAAAAGGCTACGGTGATATCAAGTGGTCAGTGCAACATGGTTTTTAATCATATCATTAGGAGTTAAATAGTTTAATATTCTTCTTGGTCGATTATTTAGTTTATTAGCGATTTTATCTAAATAACTTTGATCAAAGCCATGTAGGCTTGTCTTTTTCGGGAAGTACTGTCTTAAAAGGCGATTTGTATTTTCATTTGTTCCCCTTTGCCACGGACTACTCGGGTCACAAAAGTAAACATCTGTATTCGTATTTTTAGTAAATCTTTTATGGTCTGCTAATTCCATTCCCCGATCCCACGTTAGTGTGTTTTTAAGTACTTTTGGTAAACCATTAAATTTCAGAATAAGTGCATTTACTACATTTTTAGTATCCTTACCATCAACTTGTACCAAAGCTGTATACCGTGTTTTTCGATCAACCAATGTTGCTATATGTGAGTTGCTACTTCCTGATATTAAATCGCCCTCCCAGTGACCGAGAGTTGCTCGTGTTTCAATTTCATGGGGCCTTTCATGAATTGTTTTAGCATCAATAATACCTTTATAAATTCCCTTATTTGTTGAGCGTTTACCATGCCTCAACTTACGTTTTGAGCGAAGATGGCTAAGGACTGCTTTTTCGAAAATATAGCGTGATGGGATAAATAACGTTTTATAAATAGTCTCATGTGAAATATGCATTTCAGATGATGCTGGGTGTTTTATTTTTAACCAGCCAGAAATTTGCTCTGGTGACCAGTCGTCTAGTAGCTTAGACTCAACCAAATCGCTAAGTGAATTACCTTTTTGTAATTTGCATTGCTTTGGCCTTAATGCTCGCTTTAGTGCATTTTTATCAGCCGTAACTGCACGGTATTTGGCAATACCACCATTGCGTTTGATTTCACGGCTTACCGTTGACGCTGCCTTTTCTACATTACGAGCTATTGCCCTGATAGATAAGCCTGAAGCTAAACCTCTTGATATATCTTCTCGCTCTTCTAAAGAAAGAAACGATAATCGACGCTTTCGTTGCACTGGCGATATTCCACCTTTTAGTTTAAGTACACCGAATATAGAACCAGCATGCCTATCAAGCGTCAAGCCTATTTCGCTAAGCGTTCTACCTTCACGCCATAAGAACCATGCTTTCAGCTTTTCAATATCACTTAAACCACGTTTTGATAAGTCAGTCATAACTACCTAATTAATAATCAATTATAAGGTGTTGCATTGACCTATTGAATTCACCACCGCTCTCTTGATGTCCGACTCCCTGAACAATTCTCGTTAATTGAGAAACTAAATCAACGAGAGCGTTACCCAATTAGCGTGCTGTGTAACGTATTCAATGTGCATCGTAGCAGCTATAAATATTGAGCTATAAGGGATACAACGCCGACACCAGAACAAGTAAGGCTAGAGGCTGAAGTTAGAGCAATACATGCAATGAGCGGCGGCTCAGCTGTGGCGCGGACAATCGCGGCAATAGCAACGAACAATGATTTTGAATTGAGCCGTTATCGTGCAGCTAAGCTAATGATTAAATTAAAACTTGAAAGCTGCCAAGTACCTCAACATTCATATAAACGTGGTGGTAATGAACACCTTGAGATCCCAAACCTGCTTGATAGACAGTTTGGTGTTGTTGAGCCAGATACCGTGTGGTGCGGTGATGTGACGTATATTTGGACAGGCAATAGCTGGGCTTATTTAGCCGTCGTTATTGATTTGTTTGCACGCAAAGTGGTTGGCTGGGCAATGTCGTTGTCACCAGATACTAATTTAACGCTAAAAGCGCTTGAACTCGCGTATGAAAGCAGAGGAAAACCGACAGGACTCATGTTCCATTCAGACCAGGGTAGTCATTATACAAGTTTAAAATATCGCCAACGTTTATGGCGCTATAAAATCACACAAAGTATGAGTAGGCGTGGAAATTGTTGGGATAATGCACCAATGGAGCGATTTTTTAGAAGCTTTAAAACGGAATGGATGCCAAAGGTTGGATATGGAAATTTTATAGATGCTAAATATAGCGTTAGTGATTATATCAACGGATATTACAACAACGTTAGGCCGCATCATTATAATGCCGGTTTAGCGCCAAATGAATCTGAGGTTAGATATCAAGATTCTAAAACTGTGGCCAAAATTAGTTGACCACTACAACCGTCGTTTTCTTAGCTAACGCCAAACCAATTAAATAAACCATATTTAAAACAAAACAATAAAGCCTTAGTCTGTACATATTAAATTTGTACTAAAAATTTTCAAAGTTATAGTTTAATATGAAGTTTAAAATATACTAATCAGGAGATAATTTATGAACGCAATACAAATAGCCACTTTATTAGTTTTAGCTATGTCTGTAGTGACTCTCGTCACTGGTTTATACGCTCTTAAAAATAGAAACAGATAGTGTTCTTTTATCTAATTAGTAATATTTTCCAGCTTTGATAGCGTATAAGGTCGACATACGTATTTCGTGTCCAAAAAACCGTATGTGATTCAGAATATAATTAATAACATTGCTATATTATATTGCTCAGGGCTTTGCGGGTTAGCTGCGCACGCTAAAAGTAGTTGTCATTAATTATAGTGAGTTACTAATGAGTACGGTACAAAATAAAAGTACAAAGCACGACTTTCTCAATGTCGTCACGCTTGGTAAATTAAATACACACTCAAACCCTATGACTGAAATAGCCATCGTTAAAGAAGGTTTAACAACAGCCGGCTTATGTACTTTTTCTACCTTAATGCAATGGGAACTGAGTACTTTAGCAAAAGTGTTGGGCACAACTAAGCGTACTTTGTTACGAAACAAAGATAAGCACTTAAATAAACAGATCAGTGAGAATGCGATTGAAGTGGCACGATTATCTAACTTTGGGACTGCGTATTTCGGCAGTATCGATAATTGGAATGCTTGGTTGTACACACCCAATATTCAATTTGATAATCAACCTGCACGAGCAATAATGAACAGTGTCCGTGGCCGTGAATTAATACGCAGAGTCATTAGCGGGCTACAACATGGATTTACAGCGTAATAGACGTTTATCGGAAGGTCCTAAGCAATATAACAATCCCTGCAATTGTCTTTCAGTATTGAACGCCATAGTGCAGGATCCGTTGCCTTGCTGAGTATACCGCCTTTTCACAATCATTGTGCATGCTTGAAAAGGCCTCTATTTGTCATTTAAGCCGCATATTTTTATATCTAAACCTAATTTCTCAGCTGTTTTTAATCTTGTAACTGCTCACATTTGAGACATAAAAAAAGCACTGTAATTAAGCATATCTCTCACCGCTTACTAAGCCTAGAAACATTATATTGGATCACTCAGTCCAGGTTACTTCCAGCGCCCTTTCAACTAAAAAATTAAAGTTCTCTCGTTTAGTCATCATGCATTACCTCCATATCAATTAAATGGGTATTTCTACCAACCCGATTTAAGTCTCTCAGTGCAGCAGTCTTTGATGCTATTCTTAAAGGCCTATCAGTCTGGATAATGTAAGGAATAATATCCCTAACTGCACGCTTAGTATGTGTAAACTCAATAATGCCATAAGGTGTTTTATATTCACCTTTCGTCCCCGTAGTCATAAGTGTTAACCTGTCAATTGGGATCTGAGAAATTACTCCGTAAGCTGATAGCGCGGACTCTAAGCTCACATAATTATATTCTCCACGTCTTAAGGCCGTTGCAATCAAGTCCAACGTATTAGATGTATTTTTATATCTAGATAAAGCATATACATAAACGCCCCTAGCCACTCTCTCCAAAATACCGCTCTTAACAAGGCGAGCAAGACTTTCGTTTAGTGAGCGCGGAGAATCTTCATGGAAAATTTTAGATAAATCTCGATGCAAAAAAACGTAGCGGCCTTTCTTATCTAATTCATTCAGTCTTTGAATTGCTCGTTCTTGCTTCATAATTAAGTCTCTACTTATTACACTTATAGGCAGTATAACTAACCACATAAGGCAAATCAAAGCTTTAAGTGAGTAGTTATAATGCGTTTAGGCAGTATAACCGACCACTTAGAGCGCGTGATGGCCCTATTTAGTAGGAATTAAAAAATCACCGAAGAGAAGATGAACTACCAACACTAATTACTTCGTAATTTGAATTAGTTTCGGGTAAGCCTGGTCAAGCCACCAAAGGCAACAAGTCAGCTTCTCTTTTAGAATTAGTAACGCTAGTGCCTAGCGTTACTAATTCGGGCTGGCACACACAACCCCTACAAGCTAGCGCGTTAAGCGCTTTACCTGTTTCTTTTCTCAAGATATTTAAGGCCGAGTTTACATCCGTATTCACTAAGCCTTGAGGACTCTTGTACAAGCCACGTTTCACACGGCGACCACTAAACTTAGGGACAATTTTTTCACCGTGTGTCGGAATGGTATCGTTATCCAAGGCGCTCGCCTTGGACGTGTACGATTCCTCACGTACGATGACTTTGATACCTAGTGCTTAGCACTTGTACTTGATCTGCTCAATCAGAATAGTGTGAGGAATACTCACACTATTTTGATTGTTTACCTTGCCAATATTACTATCTTGTTTCCAACCTTTGTTTAAGCCGATCACTAACGTGCCGATATTATTGCTCACGCAATAATTCGCTACGAAGCGAGAAGCTCTGTGCAAAAAGTCTCTTATCCGATGGTAGCGCTTGTTACTCAACCTTACTTCAAATCAAATGACAGTGTTGATTTCTTAAAATGCCGGGTAAGCGGTGATTGCGACTCTAACGCGCTTAACACACAGTTCCCTTCAACACCGTAGAAAAATTATTGGACTCTATTGGGTGAAATATTGATAATTTTTATTAGCTATATAGCTAACATAGGGATTGCATACTAATATATTAGCCATATAGCTAACATTCAATAAGTGAATATATGTCAAGTAGAGCAGATATTGGCAAGCAAATAAGTACTAGCAGGAAAGCTTTAGGCTACACGCAACAAAAGCTATCAGAGATCGCGGGAATTAATAAAACAACGATTTCCGAGATTGAGAACGGTCGCTTTACTGGTTCATTCGATATATTTGAGCGACTGCTTGATGCAGTTGATTTACAATTTGAAGTTACCTCAAAACAACACTCTCTACCAGACTGGGATACCATTGAAGATATATTCTCGGAGGATGACTAATGAGTGGCATACCACAGCTTCCAAATAAAATTACAAATATAACAGTATGCACTGATTATGCTGAAGTTGGCGTATTAACACATGGCTCAGTACATCACTACCAGCCAACACAAGATGTTCTGGTCAACTAAAACTGGACACTTTAATTTGATAATTCTCAAACTCTACAGGCGATAGATCATTATTCGCTGAATGCAGAGGTAATCCCCTCATTTTTAATGGAGGCTATCTATAGAATTTCTGTTGTTTAACTTTTCCAGTTTTTGTATGAGTGTGAGTTCTAATGCGAGAGCCTTTAAACCAGCCAAATTAATTGAGGCTAGATACAAGTCAATATTTCTGGTTATTTCATGACCGATGCAACTTCACCACCTACTTAACATAATAATAGCTATCGTAAATAGGGGTTTACGAGAGCTATTTTTATATGTCATTAGTACTACTTACATACTTAAAGCCACACTCAAAGGGCGAAAAAATAACGAAACTTAAAGGTGCGAAAATTTTCGCGAAAAAACTTGTGAGAAAGCGTACCGATTGGAGCTATTTTAGCTGAACAGGCATTCATTCTCTGCTTCATATTTTT
>NZ_PJBR01000259.1:0-7132 GCF_002863625.1 Pseudoalteromonas sp. MelDa3
TTTAATACGTTGAATTTGGGGTATATTGCGGGTTGATATCGCCACCTACTTCCTCTGGGTCAACATCGTTAATAAGCAGTGTTTCACTTACAGCTTCAATGTGATCAAGTACGCTTTGGTAGCGCTCGCCATATTCATACTTTGTCACTTCAATCGCTTTAGGCATGTAAGTAAAAGCTATTTTTAGGGCGTGGAGTGCTTCTTCGTTTATTTTTTCGCTCATAATATTCTCTTATGTGTAGGCTATAGCTAATAAAATAACACCAAATACGATTCGGTAAAGACCAAAACTAACAAAAGTGAAATTTTCTAGAAAGCGTATGAATAGTTTAATAGTAAAGTAAGCGACTATAAAAGACGTTAAAAAACCCACAGTAAGGGCAGTTAGGTCATCTAAGCTAAACAGTTGGTAATGTTTAAGTAAGTCGTACCCTGAGGCTGCTGCAAGTACAGGTAAACCAAGTAAAAATGAGAATTCAGCGCTGGCTTTTCGGTTTAAACCACACAACATGGCACCAACAATAGAACTTCCAGCACGACTAGTCCCTGGAATTAACGCAAATACTTGTGCTACGCCAATCCAAAGAGCTTGTTTATAAGTAACTTGGGTTACATCGGTAGTTGTGCAGTGAGTCTCTTTATAACTGCGCTCTAATAGTAAAAAAATCACACCGCCTACAATAAACATAACACCTACTACCTGTACGCTAAACAGTGTTTTTATTACATCACTAAATATAAAACCAATAATACCCAAAGGAATAAATGCAATGGCAACTTTCACCCATAAATTGAAATGTTTAGGGCTGAACTTGTCTTTATAATTGGCTAGTACCGCTAAAATGGCGGCAAGTTGGATAATGACTTCGAAGGCGAGGTTAGCGTCTGTTGATTCAATGCCTAACCACTTTGACGCTACAATTAAGTGCCCAGTTGATGATATGGGTAAAAATTCTGTTATACCTTCAATAATACCTAAAATAATCGCGTTAATTATATCCACGGTTTACTGCTTCCTGAAAAATTAAAAAGCCCGAACTAGGCTTAACTGAAATGACGCATTACTGCGTACCTAAATTGCGAGGCGTAGCATAAAAGCTCTAAAGGCAAACCAACAGTGTTTTTAGACTTAATTTGTTTAATAAATTGCATTAAGCGCTAAACGCACAATATAATGGCAATTGTTATCATTTACATATGCTGTTTTTGTATATGTTTGGGCAAATTTATTGAGCGAATAATGAATAATAAAAAAACGTTTACAGCTACACGGCGAAGGCACTTAATTGCGTGTGTATTAGCGCTAGTTACTGCGGTAATAATGATTCCGGGTATGACAACCTATTTACCGTTTCAAATGAATGAACAAATATTACTACCTATTTTACTGTTTCCTGTTATTTGGACTGCGTTGTTTATTTATGCGTATTTGGCACAAAAAGCATGGCAACCTTTTGTAGTCATGATTGCATTGTGTATATCACATGGTTTATTGAGTTTTTGGGCATTAACGCAGGGGCAGGGATGAAGTCGATTACTTTAAAAAAGCTATTTTTATTACATAGCTGGGTAGGAATTATTACTGCGGTACTGCTATTTATTGTTGCATTTAGTGGGGCGTTAGCAGTTCTGTCGCGACCTGAGTTAAAAATATGGGCTAATCCAGAACTGCAATCTAGCCAACACGTTGCTAGCGCGCAGATTAACCGACTAGTAAACGAATACCATAAACAAGTACCTAGTGAATTTGGCGAAAACATTCATGTGTTTTTACCAAGTGGGCATAACTTTCATTTGTTAACGTTGGTATTTGAATCTCACCATGGCGATGAAAATTACGACCAAGAGGTGGCCAGAGTATTTCAATTTCATCCCGATACGTTGACGCTGGAAAATACTTACTATGGGCCTAGTAAAGAGTTTTACGCTAATAAAAAAACAGATGCGCCAACCTACATAGGTGAGTTTCATGCAGATTTGCATTTAGGGCGACCAATTGGGTTAATACTCACTGGGTTTTTAGGTTTAACGCTTTTAGTAAGTGCAGTGACAGGCTTGTTTATTCATCGCAAATTGATAAAAGAGCTCTTTACGTTTAGGCGAGATAAAGGGTTAGATATTGCAGTAAGCGATGCTCATAAGGTTATAGGTATTTGGGGCAGCGTATTTAATATTGTGATTGGTTTTACAGGATCATTTTTAGGGCTCGCGACCATTATTTTACTACCAGCAGCTGCGTTTGTGAGCTTTGGTGGCGATCAAGATAAGTTAATAGAAACGTTTACCGCTATTCCTGAGCCTGTAGTTAGCCACATTAAGCAACCTACAAAAATAGACACTATTTTAGAGCATGCTCATAGTCGTTACCCTGAAGCAATAATTAGGGATGTCACAATAATGGCGCATAACGATGCGAATGCGCAGGTATATTTGCGTTTGTTAGGTGGTGAGGCTGTTGCTTCTCAGTTACTGCATTATCAGGGCAATGGTGAGTTTGTGCAGTCGATGAGTAGTTTTGGTGATATTTCAGGTGTTTCGATAAAAGTAATTGAGTTGATGTTTCCGCTGCACTTTGGGAACTTTGCAGGAGTGTTTGTAAAATTACTTTGGGTATTGCTTGGCTTAAGTACTGCGCTTTTACCTATTTCAGGCATGATGATGTGGCTCACAAAGCGTACGCGTGGCAGTAGCCCATCGCTTAGTATGCAGGCCTATGCACGCTGGAATCGTTTTATTATTGGCAGTTGTGGCGGTTTGGTATTAGCAAGCTTTGTGCTATTTCCTGTGCAAGTTTTACTTAATTATAGCGTTGTTGGTGTGGCGCAAAATAGCTTTTTTGGACCCGTGTTCTTTTATACGTGGTTGGCATGGTTACTATTAAGTGTATTGCCCATAGGTTATAAAAACTATTTTAAGCTGACACTTTTACTATGCGGCGCTTCGCTTGCTTTGGTGCTGCCACTTAATATTTTACTTGGCGTTAGCAATGTTATTAACCTTAATAGCTCGCTTGTCGCGGTAGTAGATATAAGCTTTATGGTGGTGGGTATCGTGTGTATGTTTGTTGTCTTAAAAATAAAAAACACACAAAAATTACAAATTGAGGTACAACCCGCATGAACGAGCTACTAATTACAATTGCGATGGTAAGTTTATTATTAATGATGCTCAACCTACGAAAAAACACACTTACATTAGCGACTAAAACATTTTTAAGTGCACTGCTATTTGGTTTAGCGCTGATATGTTTTATGAGTGTTTACGGTATTTTAGGCGGTGCAATATGCACCGTTGTGGGAGCTATGTTAGCTGGTTTACTAACCGCAGTTATTGCGGGTAAAGCACCGCAATTATTAGGTTAAATAATGCAGTTATTTAGCTAAAAAGGCCTTAGCAGTATCAATTCCCATGTTGTAACCACTATTAAGTATTTCAAACTTTTTAGTGGTACGCCCAACTTTAAAATTAGCCGGTGGTCCAATGATATTGATTTTGCAGTCACTAGGGCGTGTTGATAAATTAAAGCCAGGTACACATCGCGAAATTCACTGTTTTCTGGTAAGGTTTGGGTTACAAGGCTTTGTTAATAATAAAGAATAAGTATTTATGTTTGACCCTAGCGTAACCATTTTTGAAAGCACACAGAATCAGCTTGCAGAAAGTCCTCTTTGGCACCCTATGCTGAATACTTTTTTTTGGGTCGACATAAATAAAAAATTACTTTTAAGCAAAAAAATACACAGCGAAAGCCAACCAAAAACAGTTAATATGCCCGATACGCTCAGTGCAATAGCGTGGATTGATGAGCAGCACTTGTTGCTAGGTACAAGCACTGGTTTATATAAATACCATATTAATTCGAGCACTCGCCACCTTATTCTTAATATTGAAAATACACAACTAAATAGGCGTTCAAACGACGGCCGCGCTGATCCATGGGGTGGTTTTTGGTTAAGTACAATGAACGTAAATGCTAAAAAAGGTTACGGTAAAATATACCGTTATTATAAACACCAGCTTAAAGCCGTTGTAAGTGGTTTGAGTATCCCAAATGGATTGTGCTTTGATAAGCCACGTTTACGCGGTTATTACTGCGACTCTTTAACGAGTTGTATTTATGTATTAGATTTGGATGAGCAAACTGGCGAACCTTGCTCTGAGCCACGTGTTTTTTATCAATTTAATAACACTGATGTTGACCCCGATGGCTGCGTAACCGACCAATTAGGTAATTTGTGGCTAGCTGTTTGGGGAATGGGGTGTGTTATATGTTTATCCCCAGGCGGTGAGCTAATTAAAACAATAAAGCTTTGTGCAATAAAACCGACATGCACCGCATTTGGTGGTGAAAATGCTGAATTGTTACTTGTGACATCGGCATTTGATGAATCGATTAATAATACTGTTAGTGAACAAGGCGCTGTATTTCAAATCTCAGGCATAAAAAACGGGCAGTTTGAGCCGCCCGTTTTACTGTAATTTATTATACACAGTGCTTGTTTTAAAGTGATGATTAGCTTTTAGGCTTAATCCACATAACACCCACTTCTTTTTTGGTTACTAAAACCTCAGTACCGGCGCTAATTGGTTGCTCACTTTTGAGTTTCCAGCTAATACCTGAATATTGATGTGTAGTTAAACCTTGTTCTGTTACATCGCTAGTAAGTACAAAAGTAAGTTCAGCAAAATCACTATTCACTTGCTTCTTATCTACGCGATTTTGCATTTGTTTTAATGGTTTCCAAAGTGCAACGGCCAAGCCAGCTGTTACAACTGCATTACTCCAAAGGGCTGTTGTTAATGAGTCAGGCAAAATACCAAAACTCATTAATAATCCTGTAAGGAATAACGATAATCCAAAAAACAACAAAATAAATGTAGAAAGGCCAAGTACTGCTACTTCTATTATTAAAGCAACAATACCAAGTACCATAAGTGTTTGCGGTAAATTTTGCGTAATAAAATCCATACAAACCTATTTATTTAGTTATTAACCCAGATGCTTTTTATTTAAGCTATTAATGATTGCCATACCTTGGGCAACCATTGAGCTTGCATCTGTCGCGTTGTCTGGTAGTAATACAATTGATGATTCACGAGCAATAGCTTCTTTAGCCGCGATTGCTTTAGTTGCTAAATCTAGCTGAATTGCTTTTTGACCTTGCTCTGTATCTGCAGCTTCACCTATTTTAATAAGTGCATTTGCTTGTGCTTCTGCAACTGTAGTAATAGCTGTTGCTTCACCTTCAGCGCGTAAAATTTGCTCGGCTTTGTCGGCTTCAGCAGCAAGTACTTGTGCTTGTTTTTTACCTTCAGCAACGTTGATATTTGCTTGGCGATCACCTTCTGACTCTAAAATTTGAGCTCGTTTAACACGCTCAGCTTTCATTTGTGCTTCCATCGCTTCCATAATAGAGTTAGGCGGCACAATATCTTTAATTTCGTAGCGAAGTACTTGAATACCCCAAGGCTCAGATGCCTGGTTTATAGCTGCAACAATGTTGGTATTAAGTAAATCACGCTCTTCAAATGTTTTATCAAGCTCCATTTTACCTAATTCTGAACGCATTGTTGTTTGTGAAAGTTGTACAACTGCAAACGTATAGTCGTCAACGCCATACGTTGCTTTGTATGGGTCTAGTACTCTAAAGTACAGTACGCCATCAACTATAAGTGAGATGTTATCTTTAGTGATAGCTGACTGCGATGGTACATCTTGAGCTTGTTCTTTTAAGCTACGATCAGCCGAGATTCTATCAATAAATGGAATAATAAAGTTGAGGCCGGCTTCTTTAGTTGATTGGTATTTACCAAAACGTTCGATTAACCAGGCGCGGTTTTGTGGTACAAATTTAACGCTACTTTTTAAAAGCACGATAACAAAAACAAGTAAAAAAGCCTCAACAGTAAAAACCATATCGAGAATTTGTGTGACTGGATCCATTTAAACATTCCTTATAATAATTAAACGCTGAGTGGTTGTATTGTTTATAATTTCAGCGTGTATAGATTATCACTACAGCGAACTTTTAACCACTAAAACTCACTGTAGCGCGCCGACTTAGTCGGTTTTTTAAAAACTGGCTATTTTATTTCTGCCTGTTTCTTTTGCGTTATAAAGGGCTATGTCGGCGTTAGTTATTACTTCTTTAGGTGTTGTTTTTTGATTGGGTATAAGGCTATAAAATCCAATACTCAAAGAGAGGTAATTACTAGCACTTGAAAAATTATGTTCAATTGCGAGTTCTGCGATTTTTTCCTGAATAAGAACAGCAAACCTTTGACAATGATCTGTGTCGACTGCAGGTAAAATTATCGCAAATTCTTCACCACCGAAACGAGCGGCTAAATCACCTTCACGTTTACAAAGATCATGCAGCGCTTTGGCAACTCGTTTTAACACTTCGTCTCCGAGCTGATGCCCATAGTTATCGTTATAACGCTTAAAAAAATCAATATCACACATTATTAAACTAATGGGTTCTTTATTACGTGCGCCGCGCTTTATTTCGCATTTTAAAGTTTGATCAAAACAGCGTCTGTTAGCAATGTTTGTAAGGCCATCAGTATTAACTTGTTTGTTAAGTTTATGATTGGCATTAATGAGTTGCTGTTGAGCATGTTGTAGCTCTTGCTTATAATTTAAATTTTTGAAAGCATTAGCAAGCATTTCACCTACTAACCTTAGGCGAATAAGGTCTAAATCAGTCCAGTTTCGCTTTTGAACAACGCAATCACAGCCTATAAAGCCAACGAGCTCTTTGTCATAACGTAACCCGATGCAAAGTACTGATTTTATTTTTTGTCGCTGAAAAATTATTTTTTCGCTCGTTGCTTGGATAGGTAACAACGTTACATCGTTAACTCTAAATAAGTGAGTACGGGCCATTAAAGTAAAAAAATAAGGGAGGTCGCTTTTTGGAAGGTCCTGTAAGTCGTCTTTAAATGCTTGTATATCGTTATTTACCCATTCGTGAGTGTTATTTATTGTTTTACCGTCCTCGGCAAACTTAAATAAATAACTTCTATCTGCGTGGCATACGGTACCAATAGCTTTTAATGCGTAGTTGATATGCTTATCAACGTCGTCGTTTTGAATATCAATTAAGTCAGTTGATATGTTCGAAATGAT
>NZ_PJBR01000260.1:0-7127 GCF_002863625.1 Pseudoalteromonas sp. MelDa3
TGAAATACTAGCCTTAAACTGTTTTCTTCTATAGCACTGGCTAACCGTCGACTCAACAGGTACTCTCTTTCTTGTTTTAATTTGAGTGAATCGTTATAAATATTGATGTTACCTTTAGCTATGCGTTTTTGGTGATACATCGCAGTATCAGCAGAGCGAATTAAGGTATTTAAGTCGTTCCCGTGCTCAGGGTACATGGCAATTCCAATAGTTGCTGATACCCATTTTTGATATTTATATGTTTCATGCTCGGCACCAATGCTTTGAAGCACTTTATTAGCAAACTCGATAAGCTCAGCTTGATTTTGATAGGTTGCTAAAATTAAAAACTCATCTCCGCCCCAACGGCATTTATAGAGTTGTTGGTTGCATACATTACTAATTCTCAGTGCTATTTCTTTTAATACTTTATCGCCTACTTTATGACCCAACGAATCGTTGATTTGCTTAAAACCATCTAAATCTACAAATAATAAAGCAAAGGGTTCTTTAGGATTATCTGCTAGTTGTTTGTTTGCATTTTTTAAAAATGCGGTACGGTTTAATAGATTTGTGAGTGGATCGGTATTCGATAAGCGGTAAATTTCTTCAGTGCGTTGCTCGACCTTGTTTTCCATTTCATTAAGCAGCTCTCTGTTTTGGTTTTTTAGCTTGATTGCACTGTGTGTAAATGTGGCTGATTTGTACGAAGAGGCAATCATAATTGTGGCAAAAGTTAAACCTAATAGCCCCAATATGTGATGGTAGTGATCGTTTGAAAGCGTTAGCAAAAAAGAGTAGGGGGCCAATAAAGTAAAGCTATATAAAACAGCTGTAAAACGACTACCAGACAGCAAATTTGCAGAGCCACCGGCAAGCGCTGATAAAATAGCAATGGTCGTAGTAACTTCCACCGTAGATGAAGTGCTATGAAACCAAAGAGCATAGCCACACCAAGACACGGCTGTTGATATACAGCCAATAGCAAAGCGATTTAGATAAAAATGTGTGTTGTAAGGTTGGCGAGAATTTTGAGCTTTCAAAAAAAGCCCTACATCAATAATGCGTAAAGTAAGCACGCACATCATTATGCCTAACCAGACTACTTTATCGTGGTTAGTTTTCTCATTAGTTATATCAAAAGCAAATACTAAAGCAACGCTGACTAGTACAGAGACTGCAATTCCGGAAATAGCATTCGAGTATAAAATTTTGAGCGCTTCTTTTCGCTCATTATTACTTAAATTGTTATATGGCACTAATTAAAACCTTTTTCAAAAACAACCCCTAGGAAATTAAGTAAACCATTTAGCAAATTACACTAATGCAATACTGGTAATACAAAGAGCTTAATAAGCCTTTACGCAGCTAAATAAAACTTTAATGTAAAAGTAAATATAGTTTACGGGAGGGATAAAAAAAGTTTAAAAAGTAAAAAGGCCCAAAATAAATATTTATTTTGAGCCTTAAAATTATCAAGCAGGTTAAAGTGTTAACGACTTTACTTGCTGTTCTATAGATTTAACCTTCGAAATCGCTATCGTTATGGCGCTCTGCCATTTGCTCTTCTTCAGGACCCCATGTGCGATTTACGCGACGACCACGCTTTACAGCAGGGCGCTCTGATACTTGCGTAGCCCAGCGTACAACATGGGTGTATGAGGCAACATCTAAAAACTCTGCTGCATCATATAAAGCTCCAAGCACTAACGATCCGTACCACGGCCAAATTGCAATATCGGCAATTGAGTATTCATCACCTGCCATGTATTCATTTTCGCTTAAATGGCGATTTAACACGTCAAGTTGGCGTTTAGTTTCCATGGTAAAACGGTCAATAGGGTATTGCATTTTACTTGGTGCGTAGCTATAAAAATGACCAAACCCACCACCTAAGTAAGGTGCTGAGCCCATTTGCCAAAATAGCCAGTTACGACACTCTGTTTTAGCTTTTAGATCTTTAGGTATAAGTACATCAAATTTTTCAGCCAAATACTGTAAAATAGAACCTGATTCAAAGATGCGAGTAGGCGGCGTGGTTGAATGATCCATTAGCGCTGGGATTTTTGAGTTTGGATTAATATCAACAAAGTCAGATCCAAACTGATCGCCATCACCTATGTTTATTAAATATGCGTCATAGTCTGCATCGGTGCAACCAAGCTGTAAAAGCTCTTCAAACATGATTGTAGCTTTTTGGCCATTAGGTGTCGCAAGAGAATAAAGCTGAAATGCGTGCTCACCAATAGGTAGAGTTTTGTCATGAGTCGCGCCTGCAATTGGGCGGTTAATGCTGGCAAACTTACCGCCACTTTCACTTTCCCACGTCCATACTTTTGGTGGCGTGTATTCGTTTTTATCACTCATAAATAACCTCTGTTAGATGAAATACATATATGGTAAATGTGGCCATAAAAAATTAATTAAAGGCCCTAATACTTAATTTACCGACCTTTTAATTTATCGGCTTTTGCTAATCTATAACCTAAAAACAATCCGCTTAGTGCTCCAAATAAATGGCTTTCAAACGATACATGATAGCGCTGGGGTAAAACACCCCATATAAAACCGCTATAAAGTATAGCCACTACAACAGCAATTATAATTGATTTTAATGAGCGTCTTACTAAGCCGTAGCATAGAATAAAGCCCCATAAACCATATATAACACCGCTTAAACCAACATGTATGTTACTGCGCCCAAATGCCCAAACTAAGAGTCCACCGACTAGAGCGGTAAAAATAAATACGTTATAAAAACGTTTTACGCTGTACTGGCAAATTAGCCAGCTTAATACTACAAATGGGATCATATTACTGGCAAAGTGCCACCAGCTACCATGTAAAAAAGGTGCGCATAGTATGCCAATTAATCCTTGGATACTGCGTGGATATATGCCTAAACCATTAAGATTTATGCCAGGTAGACTATTGATCACCTGTAGTACGAAGCAAATAACAACAATACTAAATATTGCGAAACGGGTACTAGTTAGTAATGACAGTGTGGTTGGCTTGGTTGCCATATAATCGCCCTAATTGACTTTAAGAGTTGCCAGTATAGGAATTGTATTTGCTAATGAAAAGCAATTAAAAAAGCACAGCATAAAATGCTGTGCTTAATTTTAATTATTACTCACTATTAACCTAATTTAGTTAATAGTTTTTTTGCAGCTAGTTCAGAGCTTGCAGGGTTTTGGCCGGTAATTACTAAACCGTCTTCTAGTGCTAATACACCCCAGTCGTCAGTTTTTTGATAATCGCCACCTTTTTTAATTAGCTCGTCTTCAACTAAAAATGGCACGATATCGGTAAGTTGCACTGCAGCTTCTTCAGAGTTAGTAAAACCAGTTACTTTTTTACCCGCTACTAATGCATTGCCATCAGCATCTTTAACATTTAAAAATGCAGCACTTGCATGGCATACCGCAGCAACAGGCTTTTGCTCTTTAATAAAGCTTTCGATAAGCGAAATTGAATCAGTGTTGTCAACTAGGTCCCATAATGGACCGTGACCGCCTGGGTAAAATACAGCGTCAAAATCGCTAGATTTTACTTCACTCAACACTTTAGTGTTTGCCATAAGTGTTTGTGCTGCGCTATCGGCGTCGTAACGTTTAGTTGCATCTGTTTGAAAATCGACAAGTGTACTTGTCGGATCAATTGGTGGTTGACCGCCAGCTGGAGACGCTAATGTTACTTCAACGCCTGCATCAACAAATGCATAATAAGGGGCTGCAAATTCTTCTACCCAAAAACCTGTTTTTTCGCCAGTGTTACCAAGTTCTGCGTGAGATGTAAGAACCATAAGTATTTTTTTAGACATTGAATATATTCCTTCTGATGATTTAAATTGGTTTATCTTGCTTACCAATTACTATATGCACTAACAGAGCTTTAAACAACGATGATAAATTTAACTTTATTGGTTTAATAATTGATACAATAGAGGGGTTGAATTTAAAACACGCTACGGAGCACATATGAAGGTGTCGTTTGAGCAGTTAAAGAGCATGGTTGTATTTGCGCAAATTGTAGAGCAGGGCAGCTTAACCGCTGCTGCCAAACAGCTAGGGCTTACGCGAGCAGTTGCAAGTTATCATTTAAAAAAATTAGAAACGCAGCTTGAAGTTACTTTACTAAATCGCTCAACCCGTACCATGGCGCTCACTGAAGCAGGCATTGCTTATTATGAGCGTTGTAGAATAATTACCGAACAAGCTAATGCGGCTAATCAGCAAATAGAAAATATAAAGAGCGAGCCACAAGGTTTACTTAAAATTAGTTGCCCAGTAAATGTGGGAATGCAGTTAATTGTGCCTGCAATAAATACGTTTAAGCGCCAATACCCTAAAATTAAAATAGACTTACAGCTTACTGACGATGTGGTTGATATTATTAAAAATGGGTTTGATTTTGCAATTAGGGGAGTGGCACTGAGTGACTCCAACTTGCAGGCAACCAAGCTGACTACAATGAGCACTTGTATTTGTGGCGCGCCGGATTACTTTACACATTTTGGTAAACCTAAAACACCTTTAGAATTGGCAGATCATCAATGGGTGGTTTATCAGCTAGGAAGTAAAACGTTAACACTTTCAAAAGATGGTAAAAAACACGACATTACAATGCAAGGCGCCTTAAGTACTAATAACGCAGCTGCACGTACTGCCTTTGTAGAAGCGGGGCATGGCATTGGGCGTATTCCGCTTTACGATGCGTGGCCTAAAGTACAAGCTGGGCTACTTGAAATAATATTAGATGATTATAAAAGCAAAGATATTGAACTGTATGGAGTATTTCCGCCAGGAGCTGCGGGATCTAAAAAACTACGATTATTTATTGATTACTTAAAAGCGTATTTTGTGAAACAGCATACCGCCTTGGGTATGCTGAAAAGCGTTTAATTATTTTCGCTTTTTAAATATTTATAAAGTACGGCTAAATAATGCAACCGCTTGTTGATACATATTAATTGCAAGGGCTGCATCGTATCGCTCACCTTCATCACGCATAAAGGCATGTTGGGCATTAACTTCTTGCCATTGGTAATTAATGCCTGTGCTTACGCATTGCTGGTATATTTTAGTACGACCTTCTTGTGGCACATGCGGGTCTTGTTTACCCCATATAAAGTGAATTTCGCCTTGTATATCAGCCATGCGTTCAAATGAGTTATTACCTGATTTTGCAGGTAATGTATTGCTATGAATATCAGTCGCGTATAAGCAAAAAGCCGCTTTAATTTCAGGATTAAGCGCCGCTCTGTAAGCTAAATGCCCGCCAATACATACGCCCATGGCGCCCACTGTACCTGTGCAGTAATGCTGCTGCTTTGTAAAGTCGATCATGGCTTGCGTGTCGCTATCATGATGCTCCAGTGGTTTTGCCCACTTATCTGCATTGCCTTTGTCTTTACCTGCATCGTCGTAAGCAAGCACAGTGCCCATAGGATTTAACTCGTGAAACACTTCCGGTACTAATACCACAAAGCCATGGCTTGCTAAAATAGCTGCGCTGCGTGCAATAGGTGCAGTTTGCTGAAAAATTTCAGAATAAAAAATAATAGCAGGGAACTGCCCTTGCGCCTGAGGGCGATAGATGGTTGTTCGCATTAAACCTGTAGGTGTTGGCAAGTCTGCGTTATGTTGTTGAATTATCATAAAAGCGCTCAGTTAAATAAAATTATATAATGATATGGTAACTGAGCGCGATAAAATAAACGACTTTTGTTGTCGAGTATTTATACCAACCTGCATAAATCTTTGATCAATTTAACGAATTAAATTTCACTATAACGTCGTTAAAAATTTTTTATTTAGAACAACTAGATAAAAAATTTTTGCCTAGTTCTAGCGTAATTTTCTTAACGTTAAATAGACCCCATATATAAGCAGATTGGTATTAAATACTTGCAGGCATTTTATTACAACTAGCGTAATAACTTACGGTAGCCGGCCAATCTGAAAATATAGCCATTACACCCACGTCTTTTGCGAGTACATCAACGACCGTCATCATATCGCCATCGTTATCTATAACATCAGCAATTGATTGATAGTAATAACCACCACCTTCATTAAGCGGACCTGAGCGCTCAAGGCTCCATGCAATAAGCTCTAAACCTGCTGCTTTTGCGTCAATTGCGTATTGTGATGGCACGATATTATTTTCGTTATCTATTGTTAGCATCATCCAAATTGGAGGGGCTAAAATTTTAACGCCGTCAGCCACAAGTTCATCCATACCAGGTTGCCATGTTTGTGGGTTACTTGGATCAAATCCGGCTTCACTGTCGCGACCATCTAGGTATACGCTTTTATCTGCAAAGTCAGGGTTAGTGTTAATCCAGTATTTTACGTCATCAAGGTTAAACGATTGCGGGTAAACTTTTGAGGCTGGCACATTCATTTGTGTGTACTCGTCTAGCATTTTTTGCGCATATTGCTCTTGCGTCATTCCATCAAATGGCATACTTACTTGTGGCGATTTTAGTTCTGGGGTCATTTTTACACCCAGCTCATTAAACAGTGCAATGCTTTGTTTATGGGTCATCAATGTGCCGTTGGTGGCATATAAATCAGTGCGCCAACTTGGTGTACCATCCATGTAATCGGCAACGGTAGTTGCATTAGTGTTTGCACCATCCATTTTACCTTCAAGGGTTAAAAATTCCGCTAAGCTTATATCGCTGGTACAACACTTTGCAGAAGCAGCAACACCATTAGCAGGGTCTGCTGGTGTAAATGGCACACTGCATTTAGCTGCAAGTTCAGGAATGGCTAAAATATTAGTTGTGGTGTGTAAGTCGCATTGGGAGTGGCGACATACTAGTTCTTTATCGTTTGTAAATGTAACATCGCATTCAACAATGCCTGCGCCCATTCTAGCTGCAGCAATGTAGGCTTCTTTGGTGTGCTCAGGGTATTGCATTGATGCACCGCGATGACCAATAGAAAAGTCGGTGCGGTAAAAAGGACCTTCACTGCATGACTCTAATTTTGTTTTTAAGTTGCTGTCGCTCATATCATCTACTAAATAATAAGGGCGAGTGCCTAGTTGAATATCTGGCGCACTACCACTTGGTACCTCTACAATAACAGGCGTAGGCACTTCAACAATCTCAACTTCTGTGCTGGTAACAACCA
>NZ_PJBR01000261.1:0-6967 GCF_002863625.1 Pseudoalteromonas sp. MelDa3
AAAATAGCGGCTTTTTTATGTTTGTTAAACTTTAAAAGTTAGTAATAAATCGTTCACCCTACGTGAACCTTCAACAAGTTCAGCTGCTCCTTTTGCCACATTAAAGCTTAAGCTTAAGTTGTTATCTCCAAAGTCTTTAATTTGCGAAACATTATTACTAATATCATTACTAACCATTTGTTGCTCTTCTGCAGCAGATGATATTTGTATTGCTAAATGAGATATTTCACTGATTTGGATAAAAATCCCCTCTAATTCAACTTGAGTTTTATCGGTTGTCAGCACACAATTATCGGCTTGTGCTTTAGTGCTTTGCATTACTTTAGACCAGCTAAATAAAGTATCTTGTATTTCTTTAATAGAACTGTGGATTTGTGTTGTAGCATTTTGAGTACGTGACGAAAGGGTCCTTACCTCGTCGGCTACTACAGCAAAGCCTCGACCATGCTCTCCCGCTCTAGCTGCTTCAATCGCTGCATTAAGGGCAAGTAAGTTAGTTTGATCGGCAATTCCCTCTATTTCACTCATTACTTTACCAATCTTATCTGCTTCAGAGGCTAAGCTGGTGGCTGTGGTTGCAGCCTTTTCTACTTGAAAAGCTAAATCAGATACCATTTTACTATTATCTGCAATATGGTCTTTTATTTCAGAGCAACTTTGATGGGTGTTATTCACTTTATCAGCTGTTTGAGCGGTATTTACTGATATTTCACCAATGGTAGAGCTCATTTGAGTCATCGCTGATGCAATTTGTTCTAAACGCTCACCTTGCGAAGCAATACCTTTTTCAGTAAGCGTAGATTGTTTATCTAGATCAGTTGCGATGCCATTAAAGCTTAATGTGGAGTCTTTCATACGGCCAAGAACCGTGCGCAATTTTGCGCTTAGCATTTGCTCTCTATAATCACTTACGCTATGCGGTGTATGGCCGCTGTAAATATAGCGAGAGATTGAATCGGCTTTTGCTTTTTGTTCGCGTAATATTTTAGGGGTAACAATCAGTTCGTCATAATTTAGCGCAATAACTAAGGCGCACATCAATAGGCTAATTACAGCTAAAGAGATTGATCCCGTAACAGCAATAAAAATCAGCCAAAGTAATAGGCATATAAAAGTAATGCCTTGTCTTATTGTGGTGTGTTCTCGTAGTTTAAATGATGACTTATTGGCATTTATTTTGTTGTAAAGAGCGTGTGCACGTTGCTTAAGTTGAGAGCTTGCTTTAGTTCTTACTGATTGATAACCAACAAGTCGGCTATGCTCAAAAATAGGGGTTACAAAGGCATCTACCCAATAATAACGGCCATCTTTACAGCGGTTTTTAACCATGCCGCGCCACGAGTGCTCTTGTTTTAATGTTGCCCACATTTCTTTAAAGGCCGCTTTTGGCATATCAGGGTGACGAACAATATTATGATGCTGACCGATAAGCTCTTGTGCGCTATAACCTGCTACAGAGCAAAACTCTTGATTGACGTATGTTATTACACCCTTGAGGTCGGTAGTAGAAACAAGCTCTTGTGACTCATCAAAGTATACTTCTTCATTTTTTAAGCTTTTATCATTGTGCATTATGTTTATTATCATCCTTTATTGTTGCTGTCATTATATTGGTTACACACTACAAAGCAAAAAATAGCGTCTTTCCTTTTATGCTCATAAGACAAATAATTGTTTTTATTGATCTAGATCAAATTTAAATATCGAGTAGCTAAATTGAACTCATTTTAAATAAGTTCCGGTCTATTATTTTGGGCTTATATTTTGCGTATTTAATTTATACTTAAATACGCATTTAAAGCATTTGTATAATGCCCAGAGCAATGGCAATATTACGACTTAATATAATGATGTTGGTCATATTAAGCGCATGTATAGAGTGGGTAAATAATTATTAACTTAGAGAAATTATATTGTTCTTAGCAATTTATACCAGTTGCATTAAATAAGTGATCTATTATAGCGCTAAGAAAATAGCACAATAACAAGGCAAAAATTATGACATGTAGTTGTTCTATATGAATAATTTTTAACGCAGTGAGTGCGCTATTTAATGCGATAGAATGATCATATTTTCAATAAAATTGGTATTAATCTTGAGTCTAAGTAATTAGCCCCCATAACCTTATGATTAAGCCACGTGGCCCGAGGAAAGATTTTTTGACAACACATGATTTAGCTAACGCACTTGAAGCGTTATCAGTAAATGAGCACCAACATGCAGTTAAAGGCATTAAACGTGGCATAGAGCGAGAGTCGCTAAGAATACAAGATAATGGTGTTATATCACCTCAAGGTCACCCAAAAGGTGTGGGCAGTGCGTTAACTAACGGCCATATTACAACTGATTTTTCTGAGTCTTTACTTGAATTTATTACTCCAGTTAGTGAATCGTCAACGCAAACGCTTAAGCAATTAAAAGACCTTCAAAAGTTCACTCTAGAAAAAATGGGCGATGAACTACTTTGGCCCATTAGTATGCCGTGTTTTATTGAGCACCAAGACGATATAGTGCTAGCTCAATTTGGTAGTTCAAATACTGGTCAAATGAAAACACTATACCGTGAAGGATTAAAAAATCGCTACGGTAGTATGATGCAAGCAATTGCGGGTGTTCACTTTAATATTTCATTCCCAGATACGCTTTGGCAGTCACTTCATTCGTTACAACAAAGTAATGCAAGCCTTCAAGATTTTATTTCAGAAGGTTACTTATCCCTTATTCGTAACTTTAAACGCGAACTATGGCTAATAAGTTACATGTTTGGCGCATCGCCAGCATTGTGTAACTCATTTTTGCAAGGTCGAAAAACCGACTTACCATTTAAAAAACTAGGTAAAGGCACGCTTTACTTAGAAGTTGGTACAGCACTGCGTTTAGGTAATTTAGGTTATACAAATAGCGCTCAGTCGTCACTACGCGTAATGTATAACTCGTTAGATGAATATGTAGCGGGCCTTAAAAAAGCAATCAACACACCATCAGAAATTTATGGTGATCTTGATGACTACAAGAGTGAAAACCCTAAGCAGTTAAATAAAAATATTCTGCAGATTGAAAACGAATTTTACTCGCCAATTCGTCCTAAGCGTAATGCGAAAAGTGGCGAAACGCCAACGGATGCATTGCTTCGAGCAGGTATTGAATACGTAGAAATTCGCGCATTAGACGTTAACCCGTTTAGCGAAGTTGGTATTGATATTGAGCAAATTCACTTTTTAGATGTGTTTTTAACGTATTGTTTATTAAAAGATTCAGCTCCAATGGATTGGAAAGAACAAGCACGTAGTACTGAAAATCTCGACACAGTAGTAAACCAAGGTCGAGAAGAAGGGCTAATGCTTAACTTTAATAACACACAGCGTAGCCTTCAGTCGTGGGGCGATGAAATATTTACCCAGCTTACTGATGTCGCTAAATGGATGGATAATGCTTATGGTGTTAACTATTACTCAGATACTATAAAGCGCATGGCAACGTGGATACATAATCCAGAGCTTACTTACTCTGGACGTTACGTGTCACAATTGAAAGAGTCTGGTTTAGACAACGGCCACTTTGCACTAGCATTGGCTAGTAAATATAAGCAAAGCCACGCAGACACTGACTACAGCGAGTTTTTAAAGCCTTGGCTGGAACAACAAGTTGTAGAGTCTAACGAAGCACAAGCTGCAATTGAGCAAGCAGATACCCAGTCATTTACCGCGTTTTTAGATGCGTATTTTGACGGTAAATAACCTTGGTATTTAGCAAAATTTAAGCAAAAAAACGCAGCCTAAGTTGGCTGCGTAAATATATTCAGGGATGAATTAATGCTGTACTGCTGCATTCATTGAGTCAGACCCACACTTTTTAAAAAAGTTCTGTGAGATCTTAGAAAAATGAAAAAAAATGCAATTATCCTATCTCTCGCCATTACTTTAGCCGGTTGTGCTACAGCGCCTCCAAAGCAACCTAACGATTTATGTAAAATTTTTGAAGAAAAGCCAGATTGGTATTTCGACGCAAAAGATGCACAAGAAAAATGGGGTTCTCCCAAGCATGTACTCATGAGTATGATGTACCAAGAAAGCTCATTTAAGCATGATGCCGCTCCGCCTATGGAGTACTTCTTATGGATAATTCCTACCGGTCGCGCAAGTGATGCCTATGGTTACTCGCAAGCTAAAACACCAACATGGTCTGATTATATTCGTGAAACAGGCAACAACGGTGCTGATAGAGACGACTTTGACGATGCAATCGACTTTATGGCGTGGTTTGTTTATAAAACCCATAAAGTAAATAAAATATCTAAATGGGATGCTTACGCACAATACCTTAATTATCATGAAGGCTGGGGTGGTTATAAGCGTGGCACGTACAAAAAGAAAAAGTGGCTAATGGGTGTTGCGAACAAAGTTAAGCACAGAGCGAGCCGCTATGGCGCTCAATTAAAACACTGCGAAGAAGAGCTTGATAAAGGTTGGTTTGAACGTCTTATATTTGGCTAGATAGTTATTAATGGATATAAAAAAGGAGCCAATTGGCTCCTTTTTTATTTAGCGAGAACGCTTATTCGGCAGTATCTTCACTTGTTTTATCATATTTTCTTTTACTTCGAGTACTTCAATAGGATATCCCGCGATACGCAAACTAATATTTGCATCAGGAATATTCTCCAAGTATTCAACAATTAAACCACTCAAAGTTTTAGGTCCATCGAGCGGGAAATCCCAACCCATTTCTTTATTTAAATCGCGTACGTTAGCGCCGCCATCCACAATACATGAGCCATCAGTTTGTGTTTCTACTTCTTCGCTCGGCGTACGAGTTTGCGTAGTTGTAAAATCGCCAACAACTTCTTCTAAAATATCTTCTAGGGTCACTAGGCCTTGGATGTCGCCATACTCATCTACCACTAAGCCTATGCGTTCTTTAGATTGCTGAAACTTTAATAGCTGAGTATTTAGTGATGTTCCTTCAGGGATAAAGTAAATTTCACGTACAGCTCGTAGCAAAGATGGTTTATCAAATTGCTCTTTTGTAAGTAAACGAAGCGCATCACGTGAGTGAATAAAACCTACTGCATCATCTATATTATCGCGATACAACAACACACGAGTATGTTGTGCATGGGTAAGCTGGCGACTAATTAGTTTCCAATCGTCATTTATATCAATGGCCACAATTTCGTTTCGTGGGATCATAATATCTTCAACGGTTACTTGTTCTAAATCTAAAATTGAAGTCAGCATACTTTGATGACGAGCAGGAATAAGTGCGCCTGACTCATTGAGTACTGTTTTTAATTCTTCTTTACTCATGCTGTGTTCGTCGATTTGAGCAGCACTAATACCAAATAACCGCAGTATACCGTTTGTCATCCAGTTAATAACCACGACAAAAGGAAACATTATTTTAAGTAGCCCTTTTAAAATAATAGAGCTTGGAAAGGCAACTTTTTCAGGATAAAGAGCAGCAAGGGTTTTAGGGGTTACTTCAGCAAATATAAGCACGACTAAAGTTAACACACCTGTAGCTATTGCAATACCGAGGTCACCATAAAGACGAATACCTATAATGGTTGCAACTTGGGCTGCTGCAATATTAACAAGGTTATTACCGATTAAGATTAAACCGATGAGCCTATCTGGACGGCTAAGTAATTTACTGACTCGTTTAGCTGCACGATGATCCTCTTTAGCGAGGTGTCGCAGGCGTATACGATTGATTGACATAATTCCGGTTTCTGAACCAGAAAAATAAGCAGAAAAAAGCACCAAAAAACCTAAAATGATAAATAGGGTACTTGTCGATATGTCGTCCAACGATGGATCCTTTTCTTATAAATCAATGCGTATTAAGCTAGAGTGAGCAAGCAGAGTCAAGTTAAAACTTATTTAGTATCACTTCTTGTATGAAACGGCTGCCAAAATAAGCGAGTGTGAGGACAAATGCAGCGACCATGATTGTAATAACCACCGGTTTACCGCGCCAACCCTTTTTCATATGCCCGATAGCTACAACGGTAAAAATAGCCCACGCAACTAACGATAATATTGTTTTATGAATGAACTCTTTAGCGAACATTCCATCAAGAAATACAAACCCTGAAAGTAATGCAAATGTGAGTAATATAGTGCCTAAATTAAGAAGTTGGTAAAGCTGGCGCTCCACAACCATTAAAGGCGGAAGATGGCTATGCACAATTGCTAAATCTTTACGTTTTAAACGTTTATCAATAAAGTAAAACTGTACACCATATAAAGTGGCGATAATTAAAATACAGTAGGCTAACAAAGATAAAGAGATGTGCGTTACTAAACCCACCTCAATATTAATACTTTGCAATAAAATATGATGAGGAATAAATAAACTGGCAATGGTTAGTAAGGCACCAAAACCATAAACAACGGGCAACAATAAAGTTGCAGGGAATTTTAGCGAGACAGCCGTCACCGAGACCACAATCACCCAGCACGTCAAAAGAGCGACGTTTACGATACTTAAATCTTGACCGTCGGCTCTAAAAACAGAGTTAACTAATAGCAGCATGTGCGCCACTATAGCAACCGTGCTTAAAATAACGGTTACTTTTTGGCTAGGGCCTTGTTGATGAAACAGCCGTGAAAGCACGTGAGACGTTGCTAACACATAAAATAAACTGGCAATAATAGTTAAACTAATAATCAGCATTGTGCTTGGGCCACTTAATTTGAGACAAAATAATCCTTGTTGTTATATAGCCATTGTATTTTATAGCAAAGCAAATGCATAGACCTTAAAAAAAGAAACTCATCAAGGTACACTTGAACACTATATTGTAAGACGCCATATACGGTATACTACTTTTAATTGAAACTTAATAAGTCAATCTAGGTTAATTGAAAAATCAAATTAATCGTAAAATTTAAATGGATTGATATAAACGTCTTATCGGAACCGTTACATGTTTGAGAACCTCCAAGAACGATTAGGTAAAAC
>NZ_PJBR01000262.1:0-6843 GCF_002863625.1 Pseudoalteromonas sp. MelDa3
AAAAAGTGATTTTGTCCAGAACGCCGGGAAATTAGCTTCAGGAACTATCCTCGCTCAAGTTATTGTTTTTGCTACTTTACCAATATTATCACGGCTTTATTCACAAGAAGCATTCGGCTTATTGTCTGTTTTCGCTGCAATCGTTGGATTTATTAGTTCTTTTGCAACCTTAAAATACGACACTGCTTTAGTATTGCCGAAGGAAGATAAAGATGCATATGCGCTTTTAAAGTTATCTAATATTGCCACGATATTTATAACAGTTTTTTGCATTGCTTTTATGTTTTTACCAGTAACTTATTTTGAAAAATATCAAGATTTACAAATTTTGATAGGGCTGGGTGTGCTGCTAAGTATTAATTATAATAATTCAGCACTATGGAATATCAGGTACAAACACTTTAATCACACAGCTATAGCTGGAGTGTTGCAGGCAGTAGCTATTTTTTTGTTTCAGTTTTTGCTTTATTATAGCTATGAGTTAAAGGGGCTCATTTTAGGTAATATTGCTGGAGTATCAATAGCTGGTTTTTATCTTTTATATACACGCCATTTTAATTGGGACTATTATAAAAAAATAACAAAACAGGATATGCTGAAGCAAGGGAAAAGGTACATCGACTACCCTAAATACTTTACTGCCTCGAATGCTATTTTAAGTTTTACCTCAAGTTTACCTGTGCTTTTATTCGTGAATTATATACCTCTAGCTCAAATTGGAGTTTATGGTCTAGCCTTGCGATTAATAAATCAGCCTGTAGCGCTTCTAGCAAATTCAATTCGTAGTGTTATTCTTGCAGATATGGCTAAACGAAGAAATTTGAACAGACCAATTTTGAAATGGTACTCAAATGTATTTTTGGGATTGTTAATTTTATCCTTAATTTCTTCGATTGCGGTGATATTCTTAGGTGATTACATAGTACCTTTTCTTTTAGGTGAGGAGTGGGCGCGTGCAGCTACATACGCTAAAATGTTAACCCCTCTTTTAATAGGTATGATGATAGCATCGCCCGGTACAGCTGCAATTCGTGTATTTGAAATGCAAAAATATAACTTTAAATACTCAATTGTCTCTCTCATGGTAAAAGTAGTAACGCTTATAGGGCTTTTTAATTACCTAACGCTGACTTTTGAATGGGTTATTCTTATTTACTCAATAATAAGTTTGATTCTTATTATTGGGAACAATATAATTATTTGGGTTAAAATTAAATCATATGATAAACATATTACAGCGCTTTAGGTTTAAACTTTATAAGACTCTTTTAAGGTTACCGTTTTTTAGTCGGTATGCTCAAACGTTTTATGCAATGTTAGGTGTTAGTGGTAATGGCTATAGGATCAGTGCAAAGATAACGCTGATTGGTAATTATAAGTTTTTGGAGTTAGGTAATCAGACTGAAATTAACACAGGTTGTTTTTTATTAGTTAAAGATAAAATATCAATAGGTGATAACTCTACTTTAGCCTATCAAACTACGATATTAACCAGCGCAAATCCAAATGGTCCCCATAATAAATTATCTATAATATATCCTAAAATGACAGCACCAGTAATAATTGGACATGATACATGGATTGGCGCTAGAGCTATTATTTTACCAGGGGTGAGGATCGGTAATTATTCTATTGTAGCGGCTGGTTCTGTAGTGAATAGTGATATCCCTGATTACACTGTAGTAGCTGGTATTCCAGCTAAAGTTGTTAAAACGTTAGACCCTAAAATATTTGAGTAATATGAAAAACATTGTCATCACGTCAGGCACTGCTGTGGGTAGTGTATTATCACTGGCTCAAAGTATTGCCGCAACGAAAAAATGTAAAGTTTATGTTTTATGCACTGATAAAAAAGCAAGCAACATAATAGGCTTGAGTAAATTTGTAGATAAGGTTATTTATATTAATGCTGAAGATGAATGCAATTATATAACTCAAGTTCAAAACTGGCATAGAGGGGTTGGTTTCACAGAGAAACCGGTGCTTTACTTTACTACTGATACGTCCTGTTTCTATATAGATAACCATAGGGATTGGTTTAATGAATACTTCACTCTTTGTATGCCATCATCGGAAATAATACAAACATTTACTCAGAAAGGGCTTGCAGAAGTAAAAGCGGCCGAATTTGGTTTAATTGTCCCTCGAACTCAAGTAATAAAAAATAAGAGTGATATCAGCACAGTAATATACGATTTTAATTTCCCGGTGATTCTAAAACCACGAGCTACATATTTAAAAGATGGATTAAACTTTAAAATAAAAGTAATTCAAGATAAGCAAGAATTTAAATCATTTGCCATTCGCCATATTAGTATGAACAGCTCTTTATTATGCCAAGAATTTATCCCTGGTGACAACGATACTTCATATTATTACCTATTTTATAGAAATAAAAATGGTGACTTATTTGAAAGTATGGGAAAAAAGACCCTTCAATCTACTTCAAATGGAGGTATCATGCTAAAAGGAAAGGGGGAATTCAATAAAAATCTTTCTAGCATTAGTAAGTCATTTTTAAACAATATAGACTATCAAGGCATCGGTGGAATAGAGTATAAAAAATACAATAATCAATTTTACTTTATTGAAATGAGCGTTCGTCTTGAGGGTTTCTTTAAATTAAATGAAATATCACACTCTAATTTATCACTCATTTCATATATGGATATTACAAATGAATCCTCTTTTAATAAAGTAAGTCAGCCATCACAAGAAGATGGATATATCTATATAGATTTCTTATCGACTTTTATAAATCATGTTAAAAACCGAGCCTACAAATTAATTCTTTCAGATATTTTTCAGATTGTTTTTAATAGTAAAGTGAAGCTTAATGTATTTTCAAAAAATGATTGTAAGCCTTTTTTTTATCAATTAATTAGTACGATTAAGAGTAATAAATAATGGATTTTCATTTTATAAAAAATGTTTTAAGTAACAAAACACATAAGTTTATTAATGAGCGCCGTGGGTGGAAAACTGATAGGAAAATAGTAATAATCGAGTCTGATGACTGGGGTAGTATTCGGATGCCTAGCCGAAGTGTTTACGAAAAATCCTTAAAAAAAGGGCTTGATGTAGATAAATGTGCATATTGTAAATACGATACTTTGGCATCCACTGATGATCTAGATGCTCTATTCAATACTTTAACAAAGTATAAAGATCATAAGGGAAATCATCCAATCATTACAGCAAATACGATAGTAGCTAATCCCGATTTTGAAAGGATTAAAGCTGACAAATACGAGAATTATCACTATGAAGTTTTTACTGACACTCTAAATAAGTATGAAAATACAAATTTTGATATGTGGAAGCATGGGATTTCTAATAAATTATTTTACCCACAGTTACATGGGCGGGAGCATTTAAATATTGAAAGATGGTTAATGTGTCTGCAAAATAAATCAACGGAACTTCACTTTGCTTTTGATAATAGTTTTTTTGGTGTGAGTCAATCTATTAGTAAAGAGAGTAATCCTAGCTTTATGGCAGCGCTAGATTATGATACTGGTGAAGGTAAAGAGCAAGGAAACCGAGCGATCGAGGACGGAATAGAAATTTTTAGCGACTGTTTTGGATTCAATTCCAAGTCATTCATAGCCCCTAATTATTTTTGGCATAGTGAAACAGAGAAAATATTATCGGCTGGTAATGTGAAATATCTACAGGGAGGCTTCGTTCAAAAAGTACCTTCTGCTAACTCAAAATATCATTATTTAGGTGAAAAAAATAACTATAACCAAGTTTATCTAACCAGAAATGTTATTTTTGAGCCAGCATCATTTGTAAATAAAGATTGGGTTTCAACTGCATTGAAGCAAATTAAACATGCATTTAAAGTTAATAAACCTGCAATTATCAGCACTCATCGTGTTGCCTTTATCGGTTCAATATTTGAAGAAAATAGAAGTAAAAATTTAAAATTACTCCAGCTACTATTACATGAAATCTTAAAACAATGGCCTGATGTAGAGTTTATGCATTCCGCTGAGTTAGGTGATTTAATTAAGGCAGAGCAATAGCATTTATGAAAATGATTATTACAGGTGATTTGGTTGTAACTGGTTCTTACGACCCCCAATTAAGTATCGATACTGATTTAATTAAGCTTTTCTCAACTTCTGATTACAATATAGTAAATTTAGAAGCCCCAATTACACAAAGTGAAAATAAAATAATTAAAACAGGTCCTCATATTAAGGCTAATTCTGAAAGTACGATAGGTGTATTTACATGTCTAAATATAAATATAGCTGCATTAGCTAATAATCATATTAAAGATTATGACGAAGAAGGAGTGCTTGATACGCTTGATTTTTGTCACAAAAATAGCATTGAAACAGTTGGTGCAGGACGTAATATTGTGGATGCTTCACTTACTCATTTCATAAATACAGACCAAGGCACTGTTGCAATTATTAATATTGCTGAAAATGAGTGGGCTAGTGCTGATAGTAATTCAGCAGGAGCTAATGGCATGGATTTAGTTAAAGATATCCGAAAAATTCAAAAGGCAAAAAAAGAAAGTGATTATGTTTTCGTTATTGTTCATGGAGGGCATGAGTACTACAATTTACCTAGTCCAAGAATGCAGGAACAATACCGTTTTTATGCTGAACAAGGCGCTGATCTTGTGGTTGGGCATCATACACACTGCGTAAGTGGATATGAAGTTTATCAAGGTGTACCTATTTACTATAGTTTAGGGAACTTCTTATTTACAATGGATAGTGCTAAGCAGGATTGGTACACTGGCGTAATACTTGAGATCGAGTTACATAATAATAGACTAAAAACTAAACTTCATCCCGTTGCCCAAGGAAAAGATAATTTCAGTTTGACGTTACTTACAGGAAATAGAAAAGCTGAAGTTTTAAAACAAGTTAGTGAGTTATCTGCAATAATTCAAAGTAAAATTCTATTGGCTAAACACTGGAATACTTACATTGAGTTGAAAAAATCAGTTTATTTGAATCATTGGTCTCCCAAAGTCTTTATTAAAAATCGCTACTTTTTACTAGCATTAAATAAGTTAAAAATGAACTTTACAAATACAAAAGGGTTGGCATATTTCTCAAATTTAATGCGCTGTGAAGCCCATCATGACCTATCTAAAGCAGTATTAAAGGAAAGATTAAAAAAATGAAATTAGCTATTCATCATCGGACGGGAAGCTTTTCAGAACGTTGGATTGCTTACTGCAAGAAAAAACACATCGACTATAAAGTAGTTAACGCATTTGATAGCGATATAATACAACAGCTTAATGATTGTGACGCATTTATGTGGCATCACCACCACAATGAATTTAAAGATGTACTTACAGCGAAAAGAATCTTATTTTCTCTTGAACATGCAGGGATAAGAGTTTTTCCTGAATTTAAAACAAGTTGGCATTTCGATGATAAAGTTGCTCAGAAATACTTACTTGAAGCTATAGATGCTCCGATAGTTCCAAGCTATGTGTTTTATGATAAAGAAGTTGCTATAAAATGGGCTGAAAAAACTATATTTCCTAAGGTTTTTAAATTAAAAGGTGGTGCTGGTGCTTCTAATGTAAAATTAGTCAAAAATAGAAAGCAGGCAATTAAGATCATAAACCGGGCTTTTAGAAGTGGCTTTCCACAATTTGATAAATTAGGTTATTTCTGTGATTCAATTAAAAAATACAAAGCAGGGCTAATTTCGTTTTCGTCGGTTATAAGGGCAAGCGCACGGTTGTTTATTACCACCGACTTTGCAGGAATGCAGCCTCCAGAAAAAGGCTATGTTTATTTTCAAGATTTTATCCCGAATAATGATTCAGATTTAAGAGTTATTATTGTAGATAATAGAGCATTTGCTGTAAAACGCATGGTTAGGGATGACGACTTTAGAGCCTCTGGTAGTGGTATTAAAATTTTTGATAAAAATAAAATAGACTTGGAATGTATTAAAATTGCTTTTAAAGTTAATAAAAAGTTGCAGTCTCAGTCAGTTGCTTTTGATTTTGTATGGGATGATAACGGGAAACCTTACTTGATAGAATTAAGTTATGGGTTCGCTGTACAATTTTATGATCCATGTCCTGGCTATTGGGATGCTAATTTTGATTGGCATGAAGGTTTTTTTAATCCACAAGAGTGGATGGTTGATAATATAATTAGTAATTTTAGGTCAATTAAATGAGCTTTTTATTTACTTTTCATAGAGAATTTTAATGTACCAGTATAACCCTAGATATATCGGTATAACTTTTTTTAGAAACATGAAGTTTATATTACTATGCTTGTTTACTTTTTTTCTAGGATATGAATACTGGAAAGAAGCATATATTTTCGGTGGGTATACAATTACAAAGGCATTAGGACTACTTTATTTTGTTTGTGCATTATTAAGCATTAAGGATTCTTTTTCTATCAATGAAGATAATATCAAGCAATTGGGTAGTCTGTTTGTTCTGTTTGTTTTATTTGCTGTATCAAATACCTCAGCACACATTTTTGGGTCTGGAAAATTAAGTGCCTTACTCCTGTTAATGCCCCTTCAATATCTGTTCTTATATTGGATTGTTACTAATGAGCTAAGAGGTAAAGCTACAAAGAAAAAAATTGTATTGATATTTTTTATTTTAGGCATCTTATCAATATACATTTTAGCTATTAATGGTATAGGTTTGCAATCTTCAAATGATGGGGACGCCTTAGAGTCTACTGAGAATATCAAACGACTTTGGTTTATGGGGATGAATCCAAATATATTAGGAGCTCTTTCTGCTCTTGCATCAATCTCATTAGTTTATTTACTGATAGATTGCGATAGTAAAACAACAAATTATAGATATATTTTGTTGTT
>NZ_PJBR01000263.1:0-6822 GCF_002863625.1 Pseudoalteromonas sp. MelDa3
ACCGATTAGGTGGCTTTTTAATGCGAGTTGCGATTAGATCTATAATTAGATTTTAGTTAACCAGCCGTGCTTGTCTTCACTTTTACCCCATTGAATATCGTTCAATGCTTGGCGAAGGCGCGCAGTCGTTGGGCCTGGCTCGCCAGTACCTACTTTGTATTCTTTATCGTTATGAATAAACGTACCCACAGCAGTTAGTACAGCTGCAGTGCCCGAAAGCGCCGCTTCAGTACCTGGTTTAGCAGCACGCTCTAGTAGCTCAGTAACGCTAAAGTTACGCTCGCTTACCGTCATACCTAAATCTTTTGCTATGGTTAAAATACTATTACGCGTTACACCGTGTAAAAACGTGCTATCAAGCGCTTTAGTGATAATTTCGTTGCCATCAATAAGTATAAAGTTAGCAGCACCGGTTTCTTGTACGTCGCCACCTGGGCAAAATAAAATTTGATCTGCTTGATACTTAGTTCGTGCAGCACTAATAGGTGCTAGAGCACTGGCGTAGTTACCACCACTTTTTACCATACCCATGTGCGGAGCGCAGCGCATACCATCTTCTTCAAGCAGTACGCGCAGTGCAGTTGCGCCACCGGCAAAGTAATCACCTACTGGCGATAGTAACGTGTATAAAAGCGAGCTCATTGATGGCGCAGCTGCTTTACCAATTGCCGCCTCAGTACCAATGTGCGTTGGGCGAATATACATAGAGCCTGGTGGTAATGGCGTTTCATCTGCGTATTCACGCATAATATCGATAATCATCGTTTTTAGCATATCACTGTCAAAACTCGGTAAGCTTAATAGCGCTGAGCTTTGTTGCATGCGTGCAATGTTTGCATCCATTCTAAAAAGATAAACAGAACCATCTTCATGGCGAAAGGCTTTTAAGCCTTCAAAACATGTACTTGAATAATGAAGAACGTGCGCACCAGCATGAAGTTCAAGTTTATCGGAAGGGACAATTGAGCTCTCGCTCCATTTATTATCAGAAAAACGAGCTTGAATCATCTGCGGCATAAACACGGTACCAAATGCGGCCATTTTAATCTCTCTTGTGTGGTCTATTTCCCTCCATTGTATGACAATCACACGCTATTTAACCATAGCTAAAGTAAGGCTTTTTTAATTAACTATGAGAATTTTTTGCAAGTGCTGTTTACTAATTAACCGTATTGAGTGCAATAAACAAAAAAATCGGTCAGTGTAGTTACACAGACCGATTTTTTCATTCGTTAATTAAAACATGTTTATTTAAACGAATATTTAATAATACGTTTTAACACCGACGTATACTGCCTAAAAAAACTACCGGTATGGTAATCAATGCCGTGTTTATTCAAAACAGCTTGTACTTGAGGCGCTACTTCTTGATAGCGCGAAGACGGCATATCAGGAAATAAATGATGCTCTATTTGGCAGCTCAAATGCCCTGTTAAAACATGAAACCAATGCGGCCCTTTAATATTAGACGAGCCCAGTACTTGGCGGTAATACCACTGCCCTTGAGTTTCGTTTACGCAGTCTTCTTGTTTAAAGGTCTCTGTTTCTTCAGTAAAGTGACCACAAAATATTATGGTCGACGTCCATAAATTACGTATTAAGTTTGCCACTAAATTCCCCGCCAATACCCATAAAAATAAAGGCCCTGCAAGTAACGGAAATATCACATAATCTTTAATTAACTGGCGAGCGGCTTTACTAAAAAAGCGTTGCTTTAGTGTTGAGTGCGATACAAGCCCTTCGCGGTTTTCTTTCTTTTTACCAATAAAAACACGCTCTGCAGCCAACTCGTGATACGACACGCCCCACTGAAATAACACACTTAAATTAATATACGTAAAAAACTGCCATACATTTTTAAAACGCCACTTAAAATCATCGCTTAAACGCAACAAGCCATAGCCAAAATCACGGTCTTTACCAATAATATTAGTATACGTATGGTGCTCAAAGTTATGAACGCGGTGCCAACTTTGCCCATCGCACGCTATGTCCCACTCATAATGCTGTGAGTTAAGTTGCTTGTCGTTCATCCAATCGTATTGACCATGCATTAAATTGTGGCCAATTTCCATATTGTCTAAAATTTTAGCAAGTGCTAATAGCAATACACCTGCAACCCACAATAATGGCTGAATAAAACCAAGCATTAGCAAAATTCGCCCGCTCCATTCACACACTCGCTGTTTGCGCACAACAGAGCGAATATAGTCAGCATCTTGTTGGCCAACTTTGCTAAGGGTATCCATTTTAATGGCATCTAGCTCGCTTGCGAGCATGTCATAGTTAATGTTTTTCATAATTGTAACTCCAAATCACTAACAGGTTGGCTTACGCAAAGTTGTATTAATTGCTCGCCGTTGTCACTCAATTCACCTGTTTTTAAATTACGTACCACGCCTGACTTTTTAATACATTGGCATTGATGGCAAATACCAATACCGCAACCGCGTTTAACCGGTAATTGTTTTGCTTCAAACTGGGGTAGTAAAACATCGGTGCCCGATACAACATGGGCACTGGCGTTAATTTTTACATTAAATTGGCTGTCGTCGTTTAAGCTAGGCAGCGCCAAACCAAAGGCTTCTTGGTAGTAATTTAGCTTATGTGTTTTAGCAAAATCGCTCACCGTTTGCATAAATGCTGCAGGGCCACAGCAGTATATGTCTGGGTTTTCCCACGGCTTAATATTGCTGGTTATATCGCTTGATTGCTCACGCGTTAATAATAAAAACGAAAAATGCTCAAACTGCGCCGCCAACTCACTTAGCTCATCAACACATTGATGCTCAGTGGCTTTTGCGTAATACACTAACGAGACTTTTTGCGTAGTTTGGCTTAAGTAATCATCAAGCATAGCCAGCATAGGTGTTATACCCGACCCACCGGCAATAAAAGTGGCTGGCGTGTGTGTTTTTTTAAATACAAAGTCGCCGCTTGGCGCAGAAATATTGCACCACAAACCCGCTCTTAATGCACTGCTGAGTAAGCCAGTAAAGCGCCCTTGCGCATTTGTTTTAATTAGTAAACGCACTAACCCAGTATTTTTAAATTGCTGAGCGCTTGAGGCCACGGTAAAAACGCGTGTTAATAATCGCCCATTAATTTCAACCGTTAAACTTATATGTTGCCCTGACGTATGCGCCCGCCATTGTTTGCTTGGCTTAAGTTGCACACTTAAAAAACCGCCATCAAGCACAGCGGTACTAACTACTTGCGCTCTAAACTGCCCTGCACGCCACGCAGGTTTAAACACCTGCATTACGGGCTCTATGTAGCCTGCAAAACTTTGATGGTGTAAAAACCATTTTGAAAATTGGTTTAATACTTGAGTCATCATGGTTAAATCTCTATCAAATCTTAATTACTTTGAACTTACACGTGTACGCCCAAACTTCAGCGCACAAGTGTACGCTCAAATTTTAAGTTTTCAACCCCAATAGAGTAATTATTCAATTTTTATTAGCGCAATTTTCTAAAACAATTTCCTGTGATGAGGTAATTTTAAAACATATAAGTGTGCATTTTTCATTCAACTCAACACTTAACAAATTTATTTACGCCATGATAAGGTTATGTAAGATTGGATTAATTTTGGAAGCCATAATGATAAATTTAAGGTCACATAACACTCACCCTAAACTAATAAGTGCAGGCTTAGCCGTTGCTATATTTGCTACTAACGCACCCGCGCATGCAAAAAGCGATTACGTAAAAAACTATAAGCAGCTCGATACTTTATCGCTTAGCGTTAACGCAGTAACAGCGGCAGAAGGTGTAGTTATACCTTGGGCTATTGAGCCTTTAGCTAATGGTGATTTACTAATATCTGAGCGCAGTGGAGCGTTATTTTTATTACCTAAAAATACCACTAAATTAACTAAGGTCTCTGGGCTGCCCAACATTGACGCTAATGGCCAAGGTGGATTACTTGATTTATCACTACACACCGATAGTAAGCAAAACCAATGGCTATACTTTAGTTACTCAAGTAGTGAGGGCAAAGGAAGCGGAAGTAACACCGCTTTAATGCGCGCCAAGCTAAGTAGCGATCATACGCAGTTGTCTGATCAGCAATTGCTATACAAAGGCGAGCATAATACTACCAAAGGCCAGCACTACGGCAGCCGTATTGTGTTTGATGATGAAGGTTATGTTTATTTTTCAATTGGCGATCGCGGCTCGCGCGACATAAACCCGCAAGATCTCACTCGCGATGGCGGTAAAATTTATCGCTTACACGAAGATGGTAGTATCCCAAGCGACAATCCGTTTGTTAAACAAAAAGATGCAAAACATGCTGTATGGTCTTATGGGCATCGTAATCCACAAGGCATGTGGTTTGATAATCAAAATAATATTTTATGGTCTCACGAGCACGGACCGCGCGGCGGCGATGAGCTTAATATTATAAAAAAAGGCGCTAACTACGGGTGGCCTTTAGTAAGCTATGGCGTTAACTACAGCGGTACCAAGTTTACAGACCTTGAAGAAAAAGACGGCATGCAATCGCCCGTATTACATTGGACCCCTTCAATTGCCCCTTCCGATATGTTGTATGTAACGAGTGATAAATACCCAAAGCTTAAAGGTAAGCTATTACTAGCATCAATGAAATTTGCATTCATTAGCGCTCTGGAACTATCAAAAGGTAAGGTTGTTAAGCAATATAAAATACTCGATGGAATTGGCAGAGTACGCAGTTTAGCTCAAGGCAGTGATGGTTTTATTTATTTAGGTATTGATGGCCAAGGTATTAAACGCCTAGAGCCAGAAACGTAAGCACTAGAACCAGAACTAGCACACAGTACGTTAATAACTACACCGTGTTTACTTTGCGCTTTAAAAGCGCAAAGTGAACATTTTCACCAAACAAAGAACTATTAAGCCCATTAATGCGTACACTAACTACATATAATTTAATAAATTAAGAGAATACTAATGTTTTCATTTTTAAAGCCTGACCCAATAAAAAAACTGCGTAAAGAATACGACGTAAAACTAGAACAAGGCATGCAGGCACAAAGAAAAGGCGACATTAAAAGCTTTGCCATGTTAAGTGCGGAAGCCGAAAAAATCTGGAGTGAAATAGAAACTCTAGAGGCTAAAAAAGCCAAGTAATACCAATCGTGTTAAGTTATTAGACATTTATAGCGACGGATAAATAGAGTGATAACAAGGCATAAATTTCGACATGTAGTTGTTCTACATGTGAAATTTATAACGCCGTTAACGCTTTATTTAGCACGCTAGAAAGGCTAAATATTTAAGTCGATTGGTATAAGTACATCGTGTCTGCCCTGTTTTAAAAGCAGGAAGACGCGTTTAGTAAATAATTCATGACCTCCTTATACAACTTCCACCATTCCTAAACCACCTTTTATAATATGCATACACAAACAAGTGTACTTAAAGCGGCTACTTGCATTATCACCACCGTTTTTTAGTGGCTGTTAAATGATTTACAAGGTTGACATCTTACGATTTATTGGTATATCAGCGTCGGAAACAGCAATTCTTACAACAGAGCGAACGAGTTAGCGGGCGAGCCTGCTGAATAGAATCAATGAGTTAACTTGCTTAATTGCTCAGGCTAGTAGCGACTGTGCGTGATGAAAATATCATTGCTTAACAGTTAAATATTAGGTTTAATAGGAACATAATAAACGCTGAGTAACGCAGGGATAGCTTAGATACGATATACACGTCAATGAAATTGACTAGATATCGGTTAGACCATAAAAAGCCTTTCTTTATAAGTAAAGTCCATAGCATAAACAATACCAACGCGAACACACCGAGCAGGTAGTGCCTCAGTCCAACAAGCGATTATGCAACACACACTGCGTGTTGCATAAATACTAAAGTGTTATGTGTAGTATGTAGTATGTAATATGGAGTTCTGAGTGAGTAAATGTGTTGTAGAGTATGACATTAATTTAGAAAGTGATATTCAACTATCGTTTTCAATGGATAAATGTACGGTTGAAACAACTGTTGGATCGGATGATAACACCTCTCTACTAAAGGTTACTATTGTATACGACAGCAAGGCATATGAGACTTTAGCTGATGCCCCCATTTTTACTCGATCTCGTTATTTAAGCATTTTAGGAATCATTTCCTTTATTGTTGATGAACCATTTGATGTGTTTGGTTCATCTACTAGAAAAATGGTAGTAGCTGACGACTGGGAATTGTCAATAAATAATACTTTATTTAAGGGTGGAGTTGATTACTCATTTAATTTGCAAGAGCTTTTAAATAAGCTCGGCAGTTTAAGACAACACGATAAAGAACTTATGTTTTCTCTTTTAGATCGTTGGCGAAAAGCTAGGTTCTTAGAAAAAGAAACAGAAGAAAGTCTTCTATATAATGACGAAGCGACATTATCTTACTTTCATGTATTAGAACTTCTTGGAGATCTTTCATCCAAAAAATTAATAAATGAATCGAAAGCACTAATGGAAGATTTTTGTCGAAAATATAACGAAGAAATCCTTTCATTGTCAGGTGTCGCGTTAGATAGTGAAACATCTGCCAAAGCAAAATTAATGTCCTCAGTCTTGGAAAAAGATATTTCAGTGTTTGCAAAAATATCCTATTCGCTGAAAAAGTATAACCTTTTCGATGAAAAAACGTCTTATTGGACGAAAAGTTTAATCGAAGCAAGAAACTCTGTAGCTCACGGAAGACGAGTATTTTATGACAAAGCTATTTTCCCAGTACAACCATTTTTTCCTCTAGCTTCACATGATCTGTATCCACTGGAATTTTTGCGAATTTTTACTGCAAAAGTTATTTCAGCTCATTTTGGAGTTT
>NZ_PJBR01000264.1:0-6649 GCF_002863625.1 Pseudoalteromonas sp. MelDa3
TTAAGGCATTAGACTAAAGTCTATAGGTTAGATTTATTCACTTATTAGGTTTGTTTTTATCGTTTGTGGTAATTGAGCTAACACTCTAAAGTTTAGTTGTCGGCAACAAGTACGACTAACTTAATAGGAATATAATCATGAAATTTACACTTTTAAAAACCATCGCTCTTGGCTCATTATTAACTTGCTCAGCTGCTGCAATGGCTAATCAAGGTGATTATAAATTAATGGTTATTGAAGACTCTGTAACAGCAGCCCCAGCATTTGAAAAATCGTTTAATAGCTGTGCTTTAACTGTTGAATCAAAAAACTACGAAGAAGCAGAAGCTATTTGTACACAAGCAATTGCATTACTTAAGCAAAGCCATGGTCCGCGTTTAAAAGTACGTGAACTTACATCGTTTGCATTAAGTAACCGTGGTGTAGCACGTATTAAGGCTCAAAAAGACACTGCTGGTATTTCTGATTTATATGAAGCGGTTCAAATTTCTAAAAACTCACTTGTAACGCATAACTTAACGCGTGCTAAAGAAGAATTATCTCTTTAATATTAAATTTATAGCTTGAATTAGCTGTAAAATTCGCGAGTATCAAAACCCCACGTTAGGTAAAGCTTAACGTGGGGTTTTTGTATTTGGATTAAAACACATTTGTTTACAAAAAAACTCTACTACTCACCCCCTTTAAACTCGGCATACATAGCTTATATTAGTGATTAAAAGTAAATAATACATTTATTTTATTAACAAATGTAATGGCTAAATCTAACTTTCCATGTAAGGATATAGGTACAGGGCATGTTAACTTGTTGCCATCCCCCATAAAAATTCAATAAATTTCTGTTGTTTAAATTTATACCAACCTGCATAAATCTTTGAGCGTTTTAACAAATTAAATTGCACTATAACGTCGTTGAAATTTTATTTAGAACAACTAGATACAAAAATTTTGCCTCGTTCTAGCGTAATTTTCTTAACGTTAACTAGATCCTATATATAAGCAGATTGGCATTACTTATTTTGTATTAAAGTAACTTAATTAATTTATAACAATATGATTTTTAATAATAATTAAAGTGCAAAAAAGGAAGTATTTGTATGATTTTTAAAAAAAGTCAGTTAGCTATTTTATTAGCGTTTACGCTAGGCCTTATTGGATGTGGTGGCGGTGATAAAGCGGCCGTTATAGAACCTGTTGTAGCTAAGCCTGATCCTATAAAAGTAGACCCCGTAGAAGTTAACACTATCTCTCTTACTGGAAAGGTCATTGATGGTTATGTATCTGGTGCAATAGTATGGCTAGATATTGATGGCGATGGTACTTTTGATGAGCAAACAGAACCTTCTGTAGTCTCTGAAGAATCGGGTAATTATAGTTTTAATTTTACAGAAGAGCAGGCGCTGTGTGTGCCGTATTCAACTATGTATGTTGATGTACCTGTTGGCGCAATTGACGAGGATTTAGGAGAGGTAACACAAGCGTATCAAATGTCATTTCCGCCCTCAATTGAGGCTTTAACTGATGAAGACATTCGAAATATATCACCTTTAACAACCGTTATTTGGGAGCAATTGAGCCTTCAACTACAAAAAGTTGGTAGCAATAATTTAAGTTGTGATGCACTCAAAGAAAATACTGGGTTACTTGCAAGTCTTCAGAGCGAAATAACAAATGTTATGCAAAACTTGGTAGCGCATTACAATTTGTCGACTGAACAAATGTACTCAGATTTTATTGTCAATAGTGACAGTGATGCTTACGACAGAGCACAGGCGATTGTTAAAGGACTAAAAGCAGCCTATAAATTTAAACAAGAGTTAGATGCTCAGTTTCCTGATGCAGAAGAAGTAAGAGCAGTGATTTACCAAGACACAGCAAAAGATGCAGAGTATGGGTTTGAAAATGCATGGTACCGCGATAAAGTTATTTTTGCAGGCGCTGAACTTATTTATGAGCAAGTAAAGCTTCAAAATACAGACGAACTCGACAAAATTGACGTTATTTTGTCTCGATTGGATTCAACAGATACGCCTTGGGGCGAAGAATCGTTAAATGGAAAATTAACAGTTAGAGACGATGTTTACATTAACGCCGATCGTACTTACCGATGCTCTAGTATTGAGAACGTTAGTTTTGAGAAAAGTAATGTGCGTTACAGCGTTGATAATACAAGCCCATCGGTTAACTTTCCAACAGCAGATGAATGCGTTAGTGCTAATCTAGATACACCGTTCGAGCGAGGTTTTAGCATTAGCTATACTGAGTCAGGATCGTTTTACCAAACTGACTTTGCCTTTAGAGAGGAAAATGCCGATTTTCAAACATTATCTAATTGGGTAAATGTTAAAGACAAAGCTGCTGATTTAGACACTCAAAATTTAGTGACCGTACTCGCTGCTATGCCCTATAAGTTTGATGACGAAACATCTATTGATGCTAGCTTTTGGCGTAAATACAAAACCACAGACAACGTACGTATTATTAAAACAATTGAAGGGCAATGGTTTAGAGATACTCGCCGAGAAGATGGAACAATGCTGCATGAATGCAGTGAAAATGGTGTTGATTGGGCGCAATGCGAATAATGTAAAAAGCACTTCAATTAATATTAGCTTAATGCCAGTCAGTTAATAACTGACTGGCATTTTTTTGTTTGAAAAAGCTTACTTTTATGTGCGTTTATAACTGTATACCTGATGAACTTTATTTTTAATCTGTTTTTTACTCGGGTTTACTGTAAAATTAACGGCTTAACATTTGTTAAGCAATATTTACAATTGTTATTGCTTGTTAGGTATTTAAACTAATTTAAGTAGAGCTTATGATTTTTTATATTATAGGGTTAAGTTTACTTGTTATTATTTTATGCGTTGCACTTTATGTAATTTACAGCAACGTACATAAAAGTCGGGTAAGAAAATCCAAAGAATACAACGTACTGTTTGATAAAGACACGATAGTGGATGAACTAATCACTCAACTAACAGAAAAAAATCAAACACAAGAAAACCAAGATAAAACAGCAAAAGGTAAAGAAGAAATCCTTGCAACATTTGTTGAGTTACATCGCTCTGGTAGCTTTTGCGCACATTTGAGTGAACAGGAAATTATTTACTTTGTTAAAAAGAAATTAAACATGGAGAGTAGTAAAAATGGATAGCGAAAAAGCAGTCCCAGCAGTAAAAAGTGGCTCATTTATGAGTCGATTTGGTCGTCGTAATGTAATTGTTGTTTCATCAATTGTTGTTGTATTAGCGGTAATTGCAACGCTGACATCGCAAGTTGTTTCATGGAATGAAGCAGATGAGCGTTTAGTCCATCAATCGGCTTTTACAGGTAACTTAACCGTAATAAATCAAGCCGGCCCTTATTTAAAAGCGTTTGGTACTACATCGGCTTATAAAAAAGTAATTTCGATTAATTTTACGGGCGATGCCGGTGCAACAGCAAGCGCAATTGTACCGCTAATACCCATTCGATTTTTAGATACTACAACGGGTGGCGCACGCGGTGTTTCTCGTTTTAGATTACCAGGCAATGTACCAGCAGCAGAATCGGGTGCTCTACGTGGTTTACTTAAAATACACGAAGAGTTTGGTTCACAAGAAACATTAATATCTAATTTATTAATGCGTGCAACCACTGAAAATGTAAAAGCATCGGCGCGTATGATGTCGGTAGAGCAACATTACTCTGGTGGTAATGGTCAATTAAGCCAAGATTTTGCTGATCAATTAACCAACGGTATTTTTGTTACTGAACAAATTATTAGTACGGGTGAGCGCGATAAATCTGACGATTTAGGTAATTTAAGTAAACAGCAGCGCGTCACTATTAATATTAAAATGGACGATGAAGGTAATACACTGCGTAATGCACCTATTTTAGGCGCTTACGGTATTACAGTAGTTGATGCCAGCATTATTGATATTGACTACGAAAGCAAAGTAAATGCTCGCCTTGAAGCCCAAAAGCAAGCTGCTGCTGATGAAGCGCTAGCGCGTCAAAATCTTAAAAAAGCAGAGCAGCAAGCACGAACTGAAGTGGCTTTAGGTGAACAAGCAATTGCTAAGCAACGTGCTGAATCAGAAAAGCTAAAAATTAAAGAGCAAATTGATGCTGAGCGAATTAAGGCAAATGCTATTATTTCTGCGCAGCAACGAGTGGCTGTAAAAGCGGAACTTGCAAAAGAGCAAGAAGAGATTTTAAAGCAACAACGCTTAGAAGCATTAGGTATGGACGTTTTAGCTGAGGCTCGTTTAAGAGCTAAGTCTGCGGCACTTGACCCTAAGTATGTATTTGATGAAACGCTAAAAGCAGAAGTTAAAATTCAAACTGCTTTATTTACAAGTTTAGGTAATAGCCGTTTAGTGCCTGAAATTGTAATAGGTGGGAGCCAAGGCGAGCAAAGTAATGGCTCTGAATTTATGCGCTTATTAGCCGCTGATGCAGCATTAAGTCTTAAAAAACGTTTAGAAAAAGATAAAAAATAAACAATAGTTAAGTATTGTACAAACAATAAAAACGTTGGCTAATTCGCATTGGCCAACGTTTTTTATTGCGTAAATTTTGTTATTGTATGGTGCGGCTTAGCTTGTAAAACAAGCTTTTTAAATTATGAAATAAAAGAGTGAGCAGTACTTATGGACTCCAGCAGTAATCAGTTTATTTTAGATTTAGGGCAAGAGCATATTACCATCCAGCGGCGTTATGAAGCGCTGGGTGCATTTAACGATTTTTTAATTGCCGTGTGGTTTTTAATTGGTAGTTTTTTCTTTTTAAATGACTCACTAATAGAAAGTGGCACATGGTTGTTTATAGCGGGCAGTGCTCAATTACTTATAAAGCCTGTTTTGAAGTTGATCAGCTTAGTACATGTTAGTCGGGTATTTCATTCAAATAAAACTCCATAAATAAAACCATAAATACGACTCATGATGAGTTCAGTTACTATGGCTAATAATTTACCAGTATAAGTTATTTAAATATCAAGGATAGAGCAGTGAAAGTACTTAAGTGGATTGCAATTGGAATAGCTACTTTATTAATTATAGGCTTACTAATTCCCGAAAAAATAATGATTCCGGTACAAGGTGCTACACCTAAAGATTGGAACCATAATACATTTTGGTATGAGCCTTGGGGCAGATCGGGTGTGCACAAAGGAATTGATATTTTTGGCATAAAGAACACTCCTGTAGTTGCCTTAACAAACGGGATTGTTATATTTGCAGGTGAATTAACTCGTGGTGGTAAAGTGGTTGCGGTGCTTGGGCCTAAATGGCGTATACATTATTTTGCACATTTAAATGACTACTCGGTAAGTGCAGGTGATGTTGTAAGCATAAACAGTCAAATTGGGTTACTAGGCGATACAGGAAATGCCGCAGGGAAGCAGCCTCATGTACATTATTCTATTTTATCGTTAGTGCCCATGCCATGGCTTTATACAACACAAAGCCAAGGCTGGAAAAAGATGTTTTTTTTGAGTCCACACGACAAATTAAAAACTACTTAGCCTGCAACTGGGGTTTTACCTGCGCGAATATTTTTAATGCTTTTAATAAACATATAAATACAGGTAGTGATTAAACAGCCTGCTAAATAAAACACAATACCGTTTGATGCATCAGATAAATTGGCAGCAAGCATAGGGCCAAATACCGAACCAATACTGTAACTTAAAAGCATAACCTCAGTTGCTGAGACTATTTTTGCTATTGGCAATGAGTCGCACGCAAGTGTTATAGCAATCGGGTAAAGTGCAAAGCTGCACGCGCCTAGTATTAAGTAGCTCACTATTAATCCTGCTAAAGTGTTTGCTTGTAATATACCCACAGCACCGGCTGCGCCTACTAAACAAAACATACCCATCAGTAAGCTTTTTTCAAGCCGAGTAGATAAGTAACTCACAAGCGGCTGCACGACCATGCCGCCTAAAATAATAACCGCCATAAGTGTACCAGTGTACTGAGCTTGATCAGTCTGTGCTGCAATATAAAAAGGCATTAAGCCGTAAATAGGGCCCAGTAATAAGCCTGATGCTAAGCATCCGAGCATAGCTGGGTGGCTTAGTGATTTTATTTCTTTTAGTGGTAGTTTTTCAAGATGTTGTTTTTCTGGCTGACCTTTAGTTATTAATAGAGGCGCTAAAATAGCTAAAAATAATAACGAGGCTACAAATAAATAAGGCGTTGAACCTTCGGTGCCAAGCGGCTCTATAGCAAGTTGACCAACCGCGCTGCCCCCATAAAGTGAGGTCATGTATAAGCCCAAACGTTTTGCACGCGACTTTGCGGTATTGGTCATTAATAACCAAGACTCAACAACGACAAACACACCGGCAACAGCAAAACCTGCTACAAATCGTGCAATTAACCAGTTAACGGTATTTGGCAGTGCAAGTTGTGCAAGCACGCTTGCTATTAATAGGCTTAAAAATAATATAAATGCGAAGCGATGACCAATTTTTACCACAATGCGCTCTATTGTGGTTGCGCCAATAAGTAAGCCAAAGTAAAAAATGCTCGCAAGCCAAGGCGCTAGATTTTCATCAAGTTTAAATGCGGGTAACGACAGCGGAATAAGGCTCATTAAAAAGCCTGATGCGATAGCAAAAAATGACAGCCCTATAACAGGCGCTAAAGGG
>NZ_PJBR01000126.1:0-6640 GCF_002863625.1 Pseudoalteromonas sp. MelDa3
TAGGAGAAAAAGTGGGGCGATTGACGGGGCTTGAACCCGCGACAACCGGAATCACAATCCGGGGCTCTACCAACTGAGCTACAACCGCCACTACACACACCTTGTTTGGTGTGGCGCGCATAATACATAAAATAATAAATGTTGTGAAGTCTAAAAGTGAAATAAATTAAAATAATTTAAATAAACAAATTTAATCAGTGTTGGACAGCTAATATTTACGGGGATCAGGTAACATATTTGTCGCATAACCTTCGCGAAAAATCGAATATAGGCGACTTTAATAGTATTAATTCATTATTCTATGAGAATAAATTGTAAATTAATGTATAATAATGCTCGGAAAACGCTTAATAAAAACATTTGGAGTAAATATGGATTCAGTACTTAATTGGCTTAACGATAACTCAGGCCTAATCTTACACTACGGTATACAAGCTGTTGTTGCGCTTGTTATCTTTTTACTTGGTAGTCGTATCGCTAAGTTTTGTTCTAACTTAACTGAAAAAGGTTTTGCTAAAAAGAAAGTAGATAAAGCTGTAGGGTCGTTTGTTTCAAGCATTGTGTACACACTTGTATTTGCTGTTACTATTTTAATGGCACTTTCGCAAATTGGTATTGAAACAACTTCGTTCATTGCTATTTTAGGTGCTGCAGGCTTAGCTGTTGGCTTAGCATTACAAGGTTCATTATCTAACTTCGCATCAGGCGTACTTATTATTTTACTTCGCCCATTCAAGTCTGGTGACTTTGTTGAAGCAGGTAATAAAATGGGTACTGTTAAGAAAATCGAAATATTCTCAACTGAACTTCGTACTCCAGATAATAAAGTAATCATCGTACCAAACTCTCAAATAATGTCAGGCGCTATTACTAACTTCTCGCGTGAGTCTACTCGCCGTATCGATTTAGTTATTGGTGTTAGTTACGATGCTGATTTACGTCAAGCAAAAGAAGTATTAAAATCTGTATTAGATGCAGAAACACGCATACTTAAAGACCCAGCTTATACAGTAGCTGTATCTGAGCTAGGTGATTCTAGCGTAAACTTTGTTGTTCGCCCTTGGGTTAACGCTGCTGATTACTGGCCTACTTACTGGTCATTAATGGAAAATATTAAAATTGCATTAGATGATGCAAATATTGCAATCCCATTTCCACAAATGGATGTTCATTTACACAAGCAAGACTAATTTTAAATAGTTATTTAATTAAAGTTATCTTTAATTGTTTTAGTGATAAAACGGCTATTAGACATAAAATTTCATGCAGTATTTGCTGCATGAAATTTTTTACATTATTACTTAGCTGTTTAGCTTGCTCTAACAAGTAATGCTTTAATAAAATAGATATACATTTATACAAAGGTTATTTTTTAATGAAATTAAAGCTTTTATCAGTTTTAGTTGCAGCATCTGCTGCAACAAATGCATTCGCTGCAGACGCAGATCAAAAAACGTGGGAAGTTACCAGTGAACTTGGTGCTATTATCACAAGTGGTAATACAGAAACGACCACACTCAAAGGTGGTATTAAAGTACAGCACAACCTTGAACACTGGAACAACGAATACAAGCTAGATGGTATCTACAAAGAAGATGAAGTTGAAGATGCGAATGGCGACAAAAATAAGCAGCGCACAAATGAAAAGTACTCGATTTCAGCGCAAGGTAATTACAAATTAAATGAAGATCATTCTCATCTATTCATTTATGGTTCACACGTTTCAGATTATTTTGGAGCATATAGAAGTGAGTCAGTAATTTCTGCAGGTTACGGTCTACGTTTATTAAACGAAAAAACAATGTGGTTAAGTGCCGAAGTTGGTCCTGGTTATAAATATTTTGAATACCCAGATGACAGCACTGAAATAGATGATAACGGTAACTCTCTTGCTGGCGAGTTTGAAGGCGAAGTAATTGCCTTAGGTAAATTAGATTACAACTGGCAAATTTCTGAGAGTGCACGTTTTACTCAATTAGTTGCTGTAGAGTATGGTGATACAAACACTAAAACTCGTTCAGAAACTGCATTGCTTGCAAAAATAAACGGCTCATTACAAATGAAAGTCGCTTTTAATGTCACTAACAACTCAGATGTTGCTGACGACAAAGAAAGCACTGACACAGAAACATCATTTACTCTGGTTTACAGTTTTTAACCAATGTAACTAAGTTAATGACACTAAAGTGACAAAAGGGACGAAAGTCCCTTTTTTATTTGCTCAAAATTAATGTATTATAGCCACCAATTTTGGTTGTAGACCTAGGGATATACCTACTCGTGAAAGTTTTTACACAATTTATTAGTGCTTTTATTCTACTTTGTAGTTTTAGTACTTTGGCTTTTACGCCAACAGCATCTCAAATTGAGCAATTTAAAAAGCTGCCCAAAGCTCAACAAGAAGCTCTCGCAAAACAGTATGGTGTTGATATATCAACGATCACCGGTACAAACCAATCTAATAATCAAAATAATACAGAGCAACAAAATAGTATTGGCGAGCGCGCAGAGCCAGGAAAAGAAAAGCTAACAGATGAAGAGCGCTTCAAACCAAAAGCAGACGAACTAAAACCATATGGTTATGAGTTATTTGCAGGTGAACCCACCACATTTATGCCAAGCGAAAATGCCGCCGTGGCTGACACCTATATAGTAGGGCCTGGCGATCAGCTTAAAATCAACTTATATGGGAAAGAAAGCGAAAGTTTTGAAGTCCTAGTTGATCGTGAAGGGCGTATTAGTATTCCAGATCTAAGCCCGGTAGAGGTCGCGGGTTTAACATTCGCTGAAATTAAAGAACTAATAAAAGTAAAAGTAGAACAAGAGGTTATAGGCGTAAAAGCTTTTGTATCGCTTGGTCAACTTCGTAGCATGCGTATTTTAGTGCTAGGAGAGGCTTACAAGCCGGGTAGTTATAGCGTGTCTTCATTAACAACTGTTTCGCACGCACTATTCGTAAGCGGTGGTGTGTCAGACATTGCTTCTCTTCGTAACATACAGGTTAAACGAGCTGGTAAGGTAGTTGCAAATTTTGACCTTTACGACTTACTTATTAATGGCGATAGTAGCAACGATATAGTACTAAAGCCTGGTGATGCTGTATTTATACCATCAGTTGGCGCTCAAGTAAGAGTTGAAGGTGCGGTTAAACGCCCTGCTATATTTGAACTTAAAAAAGGTGAGTCAGCTAAGCAATTGTTAGCTATGGCAGGAGGTCTTAAACCAAAGGCATACGCCAAAAGCGTAATTGTAGAACGCTTCAACTTCGATCGTAAAGAAGTATTGTCAGTAGACTTTTCAAAATCTCAAATTAATTATATTCCACAAGATGGCGACAGTATTCGCTTCAATTCAGTTAGTTCTCAATATCAAAATTCAATAAGCTTAATCGGTGCAGTTGCGCGTCCTGGTAATTATCAATGGCACCAAGGTAAACATATTTCAGATGTACTTAAATCAGTGCGTGGTGACTTACTACCACAAGCAGATTTAAGCTACGGACTCGTAATTCGTGAAATCAATATAAATGGTGACATAGAAGCTCATCAGTTCGATGTAGCCCAAGCTATTATCAAAAATTCAGAGAATGACTTACAGCTTCAAAGCAATGACAAAATTGTTGTATTTAGCCGTTTTGAAGAAAAAGAAGCCGAGCTTTCTGCATTAGCAAATATGGCTCTTAGCCAGGATCAGCAAGAGCAGCAACAAAAAGCAGAACAGTGGCATAAGTTTGAGCAAAAAGAATTTGAAAAATACGTTGGTGTAGTGAATAACTCCAAGCTCAAAAGCGGCCAAGGCAACTCCATTGAACAGATAACCGAAGGTAAAATTAATAAGCTAGATCTTAAACGTTATACATTTTTTAGTCGTCACAACATACTAACACCTATAATTGAAAAACTTAAACGCCAAGCTTCTACTGAACAAGCCATCCAGCTAGTAGAAGTTAATGGTAGTGTTACTTACCCAGGTGTTTACCCACTAACCATTGGTGGGGATGTGGCAGACCTTGTGACCGCCGCGGGCGGCCTACTTGAATCGGCTTATACCAAACAAGCCGAAATTACTCGCATGATTGATGGTGATTCTTCAAAGGTTGAACATTTAAAAATAAACTTTGCCCAAGCAATGAGCGGTAATACAAAAAACCGTATTAAACTACAAAGTAAAGACAGCCTGAATGTATTTACAATTCCAAATTGGCAAGAAAACGTAAAAGTAACCTTAAAGGGAGAGTTTAAGTTCCCAGGTACTTATACCATTCGCCGAGGCGAAACTTTGAGTAACTTATTAGAGCGTGCAGGTGGTTTTAGCAACTTTGCTGAGCAAAAGGCTGCAGTGTTTATTCGCCAGTCAGTAAAACAACAAGAGCAAAAGCAATTAGCACGTTTAGCTAACGAGCTGCGCCGTGATGTAGCTGCAAAAAGTTTTCAGGATTCTGTAGGTAGTAATGCACTTTCATACGACGAAATGAATAAGCTACTTAGCGATCTCGCCAGTGCAGAAGCAGTAGGGCGTTTAGTTATCGATCTACCATTAATTGTTAAAAACCACCAAAACTTAGTACTGCAAGATGGCGATGCACTTTATGTCCCAAGCAAGCGCGACTCAATTAGCGTAGTAGGCGAAGTTAATTACGCAACAACACATTTATTTAAAGCAGGGGTAAATGTAAATGACTACCTTGAGCTCAGCGGTGGCTTAAAAGAGCGAGCTGACGAAGACCGAATTTACATCATAAAAGCAAATGGCTCGGTTACAATTCCTAATAAGGGTGGGTGGTTTGCAGCAAATAATACAGACCAATTAGAACCAGGCGACACAATAGTAATACCAATGGATACAGGTCATATGGATAAGCTAACGCTTTGGAGTACTGCAACGCAGATACTTTACCAGCTAGGCGTAGCAGTCGCAGCGATTGGTAGTCTTTAGTTGTACTAATTTTAACTAAAAAGTTAATACAGATTGTTTTATAAGGACATTGTGTATGAGTAAGATAAAAGTATTTATAAAGAGATTTAAATGCGTAACAAAATGGCTTTAGATGAGCAAAGCACTTTGGTAGAGACAAAAGCATCACTTGATGATGAGATTGACTTGAGGGAGTTATTCATAACATTGTGGAAAGAGAAATTTAAAATTATTTTTATTTCTATAATATTTACCACTTTTTCAGTTGTGTACTCCTTAAGCCTACCTAATATTTACAAGTCGGAGGTTTTATTAACTTCTGCAGAGCAAGATAGTGGTGGTGGCTTATCTTCAATTGTTGGCCAACTAGGCGGTATAGCTAGCTTACCAGGCGTTAAGTTAGGAGATAACGCTGGCTCTAATAGTAAGTTACTAGCTATTGAAATTCTTAAATCTAGGCAGTTTAGTGCTGAATTTATTCAAAACCATAATATATTAGCAGATCTGATGGCTGCTAAATCATGGAACTTAGCGAGTAATAAAATTACTTATGATTCTGATATTTATGATCATGACACAGACACTTGGATTCGAGAGGTAAGCTTACCTTTCAAGGCAAGACCTTCTCCATTAGAAGCTCATGAAATATTTAAAGATATAGTAAATATTAGTGAAAATGAAGTGACTGGAATGCTTATATTATCAGTAAAGCATATATCCCCTTATATAGCTAAACAATGGGCAGACTGGCTGGTTGAAGACATCAATAAAGTCATGAAGGTACGTGATGTATCTGAGGCTGAAAAAAGTACTGCATTTTTAGTTGAGCAGTTAAAAGAAACTAACATCTCAGATATGAAATCAGTTTTGTACAGACTTATCGAAGAGCAGGCAAAAACTATAATGTTCGCTAATGTTAGAGACGAATATGTATTTAAAACAGTCGATGCTGCCATAGTTCCTGAAAAAAAAGCCGAGCCTAGTCGTGCTCTTATATGTATCTTAGGTGCTTTATTAGGTGGAATAATTGGAGTGTTTATTGTTTCTCTTAGGTATTTAGTCAAAGGCTCTGAAAAGAGAAGTTCAAATTCATAGGTAATTTTTCGTGAAAAGATTCAAATCCAATAAACAAGTTTTAAAACAGCAGCGCATTTATGTTTATTGTCCTCAATATAGAGAGGGCGAAATCAAAAGCATTATTAATAAATATGGCTTTGAAGCAATATTAAATGATTATTCTGTTAAAAATTTTAGTCTAAAAGTTATTTGTCATTTTGAAAGTGCTAGCTTTGAAAAGTGGGAAAAAGATTACCTTGTTAAAGCAACCGAATTAGGTGCCTGGGTTGAGCCTTTAGTTAGTTATTTAGATAGAAGAATGGGCTTTACCGAAGTTCAATTACTTCAAAGCAGTTATTTTTTGCATCAAAAAGCATTTACTATTTTATCTACGAAAAGAACACAAATAGCTAAAAGAGTAATTGATATAATCAGTGCAATTTTTTTACTGATTATTACCCTACCTATAATTTTAATAACAGCTATCTTAATAAAAATAGAAAGCAAAGGACCTGTTGTTTATAAACAAAAAAGAACAGGTCAATACAACGAAGAGTTCAAAGTAATAAAATTTCGCTCGATGTACTCTGATGCAGAAGCAAGCGGGGCTCAATGGGCTAAAAAGAATGATAATAGAATAACTAAAATTGGAAGGTTCATCAGAAAAACA
>NZ_PJBR01000017.1:0-45696 GCF_002863625.1 Pseudoalteromonas sp. MelDa3
AGCTGTAGAATTACTCTTTTTTAAGAAAAACAGTCTGTTGTATGGGCTCCAAGTAATGCATTATCTAACACTTTGAAAACGTTTAGAGTTAATTGCAGGAACTCATTATTTAATTGAATTTGGCTGTTGGAGTTATTCTGCAGCCTCGTTATGTTTAGGTGGCCCTACGTGAGAATAATTGATGAAAAACCTTGGAGTTGGACTCTATATGAGCATGATGATGAGTATTTCTTGTCTGTGATGTGTGGTTCTGTCGGGTTATATAGTCGAGATATCATTTTAAGCGTTGATGAAACTGAGTGTTATCTAACCCGAGGAATTGACGAGATAATTGAAATGGCAAAGATAATTTCTTTTAGCCCCCAAAAGTTTAAATCCAGGCATATTGTTGGCTTTCATGAAAAACTCGCTGCTATAGTTGCAGATGAAAAACCTCGAAATTATTTTGAAAATAAAACCTAACAAGTTGTTCGCTTATCAACGCTAATCCATAACTAGTATGAAAAGTATTTTGAGCACTATTTATAGTGCTAAATCCTCCCCCAGTCTCTGACTTACACCTCAAAGTTCTCAAAGTACTCTTTTTGCAATTCTATAGTGAGTGCTTTAGGGCGAATGCCTTGTACTAGGCTGTATACTTCTTCTTTTGTGTAACCTGCCGAATTTAAAATAAGCGCAGCGACCAAACCTGTGCGGCCAGTGCCGCCTTTGCAATGTATGGCAATGGTTTGTTTGTGTTGTATGGCCTGTAATATGTCGATTTTATGGGTGTTCCAGCTTGATGTAAAAGGCTGTTTGGGTGCTTCGTCGTCATTTATTGGTAAATGAAACCACGTTATATCGTGCTTATTGCACTCACTATTAATTGTTTCTACGTTGTTTTTTTCAAGCTCTTTTTGCGGCATAAGCGACAGCAGCACGTTAGCGCCAGCTGCTTTTAATGTATTGATTGAATCCGCTAGGTTTTGCGTTTTTGTACCAGGGCAGGGCGTAAAAATAATATTTGCGCCGTTATTGAGTGATAAAACATCGTACGGATGCGCGCTCATGGTAAGTCCTTTATTTTTAATGAATTTGCTTTAATAAGCTCACTATAGCGTGTTTTAGTTACAAGTTTAAGATTGAATAATAAGCACAAATGCTAGATACTGTTTTTATATACAGTTATGGCGATATTATGAAAAAAGAATTACCAGCAAAATACTATTTAGCGCATTTTAGAGAGCTTATTGAGTTTGTAACAAGTAAATGTATGCATTTACTTGAGCCTAAACATAGTGAATTTATTAGTAAAATTAACCAGCTAGATGAGCAAAGCCAGTGCATGTTGGCGCGTGTGTACTCGCGCAAGCCTTATTTGGTGCAGGCGCAATCGCTTAATTATGAAGAAATAACATCGCCGCATCAGGCTATTTATACGCTAAAAAAAGCCGGTATTTTATTTGAGCCAAACGAGCAGCATTATTCGCAGCTTTTAGCGCACTTAACTAAGCCTTCTTTGGTTGAGTTGCTAAGTAATTACAGTGAGCAAATAAGCTTTAAAAAGAGCGCCGCTAAAGGCGTGCTGGTTGATATTGCGCGGGAGTTTTTTAAAGCATGCCCGCAAGATCTTGCGCCACTTTATAGCCAGTATGTAATTAATAACCGCAGTGATTACTACGAGTATTTTGAGTTTTTATTTGCAGGTAAACTAAGCAGTGGTGATGTGAATCATCAAAACCGTTTTGTAATGCGTGACTTAGGCTTAACCGCTACGCGCGAAGGACACAGCGAGAGCTTGTCGCGTTTTGAAACACTTGACGAAGCGCAATCAAACTATTTATTAAACCGTTACCGGTTAGCATTTAAAAATATTACAGATGAGAGCGATTACGTCGCTTTAGCGTCGCAAGTTTTAGTGCAAACTGCACATGGTGCAATTGCCGTTGTATTAAAAAACAAACTATTAGTTAGGCTTTATAGGCAGCTAAAAACAGTTGATAGCGAACTTGCTTTTAGTTTACTTGAAGGGTGCGTGGATGATAGCGAAGCACAAGAAATTCAAATAAGAGAGCAATACAGGCTTGGCAATAAAGAGTGGGTAAAAGCTCGATTAGAAGCCATTATCGAAAACCCACTTACTGATGATTTACTGTATTTTGCTGACGATTTTTTAATGCGTAAGTTTAATAAAAAAACACGTTCGCGTTTAAGTGCCATGCTTGCCGATACTCAGTGCGTGCTAGAAATAGATGAACTGTACCGAGGTGAAGTAGAGCAGGGCGTAAACGATTATTATACTCGCCAAGGTATGGCTGTATTTAATACCGAAAACACGCTTTGGCAAAGTTTGTTTGGTTTAGTATTTTGGCATGAGTTATTTGTGGAGTCGCCTTATCCGCCATGCAATGAGTTTGATATTTATCCGCAAGTATTAAGGCTTGGTAATTTTTATGAAGCGCAGCAAACACAAATAAATGAGCGCTTAGCTCAGTGCCAAACGTCGCAAGCATTACTTAATTTGGTATGCAAAAATGCAGCGCAATACTTTGAGCAACCTAACGGCTTGTTTAGATGGCGTAGCAATTTATTAGAGCCACTAGAAGCGCTTATTTTAAACAGCCCTCTTAAGGCGTTAATTAAGCACTTAACAGCCATGAGTAAACATTATTTACAGCTAAAAGATGGCTACCCCGACTTAATGGTTATCAATAATGGCCAAGTACATTTTGAAGAAGTAAAAGCCCCAGGCGATAAGCTTAGGCGCAACCAATTAACCACTATTGATAACTTAAAAAACGTAGGCTTTACAGTACACATTGCTGCGGTTAAATGGTTTGTAGATCCTAACCGTATTTACAGTGTGGTCGATATAGAAACCACAGGCGGCTTAAAAGGCGGTAACCGTATTACCGAAATTGGCGTAGTTAAAGTACAGCACGGTAAAGTAATTGATACTTGGACAAGCTTAGTTAACCCCGAGCGCCATATACCTGGATTTATAACGTCACTAACTGGTATTAGCGACAGTATGGTTTACAACGCACCTGTATTTGCTGATATAGCCAAGCCATTGCTAGATAAACTCGCAGGCAGTATTTTTGTAGCCCATAACGTTAACTTTGACTACGGCTTTATTAAAAAAGAATGCGAGATGGCAGGGCACTTTTTTAAAATGCCAAAAATGTGCACCGTGGTTGAATCGCGCAAAGCGTTTAAAGGCTTAAAGTCGTATTCACTTGGTAACCTTAGTGTGCATTTTAATTTAAATTTAACCAGCCATCACCGGGCACTTGCCGATGCAACCGCCACTGCAGAGCTGTTATTGCTGATACAAAATAGTGAAACGCTAACGCAGTAGCGTATTATCTTGTTTTCAAGTGTATGAAATTTAAATAATAAGTAGTTTTATTATAAATTTTTAATTTATTTTGGAATAAAGTGTTTTTGTAAATCGTCTTCTTTATGTCAATCCGACAAACTAGAGGACAAAACAATGACTAAATTAAATAAAATTGTAAGCGTAATGATGTTAAGCGGTGTGTGTACTTTTACAGGTGCAGTGCACGCCGTTGATATTGAAATATCTCAGTCAACGTCGGCGCAGCAACAAACATCTACATCTATTGCGCTTTCACAAAACGGTTTAACAGCCAGTGGTAGCAACGAGTCAAACGTATCTAGCAATACACAAGTAACGGCTGATGAGCCGCAAGCTACAGATTCAACGGCTAATAACACGCAAACTCCAGCGCAAGAAAGCAGCGAGGCCGCAGAACCTGCAAAATTCATTAGTTGCATCTGGTAGCTCATCTTTAAATAATGCATTAAATGCATCTGCATCGTCTTTAAATGCCACAGGCAATACCACAGTCAATACAGCACTAGATGCAACAGCGCAGTTAACCTCTTCGGCGGGTAATTTAACGACTGCTGTGAGTCAGTCGTCATTACTTTCTCTTACCTCTGATCAAGCCGCTCAGCCTGATACTACCGATACACCAACAGATGCCTCTTTACTTTCAAATGTGGGCAGCGCTACCGATTCAGTAACACAAGCTGATGCAACAAATGCGCTTAATGCGGGTGAGCTTACAAACCAATTAGCAATTACTAATACGGCTGCAAACTCAGTGAGCTCTGCACTGCAAGTGGGTGATGCAATTAATACCAGTAATGAAGTTGTAAGCAGTGTTCAGCAATCTTTAATTGCCAGCGTGCAAGATAGTACGGTTAGCAGTTTACAAAGCACGGTACAGCAAAGTGTTAGCGGGCAGGTGAGTGCAGCGGTCACTGATCAAATTAGTAACGATGTAGCACTTAGCACTGCAAGTGAAGTAGTAACCAACATTACTAACGATTTAGACCTAGGCCTTTAATACGCGCGTGTTTGCACAAATGCCGAATAGGGAAACCTATTCGGCCTGTTGGAGAATAAATATGAAAGCAGTTATAACCGCAACACTGTGTGTTTTTAGTGCCCAAGCGGTGCTTGCACAAACTAACCACGTTAAAACAGCTGAGCAAAATAAAACCTTTAAAAGTAGCTTTGAGCTAAATGCAGATGCAGAAGTTGGGGTATTAAGTAACTCGGCGCTGTCTGTTCAGGAACTTGACGATATTTCGTCGCAAAGCGACAGCGGCATAAAAACCGCAGCAGGTGTTAATGCAAAATGGCAAGTAACCAAAGGCGCTAAATTAACATCAAGCTATCGGTTTGAACAACAAGACTACGATGAATTTGATCAATACGATTTAGACCTTCATCAATATAGTTTAGATGGCAGCTACAGCTTTAATAGCCATGAGGTAGGAGTTCGTTACGATGGTGCAAAAGCAAATGTAGATGGCGAACCATTTTTACATTTTAATCAAGCTAGTGCCTACTATGGCCACTTTTTAAACCCGCATACGTATTTACGTATGAGCATAAAAACAAAAGCTAAACGTTTTGCTACTGCAAAAGCACGTAATGCTGATGGCGTAGGTGCCGATGTAGCGCTTTATCATTTTATAAATAATGGCCAAACCATGCTAATGGCAGCGCTAAGTGCTGATAAAGAAAACGCCGACGACAACCAATACGGCTTTAACGGTTACGGCTTTACTACTAAAGTTACGCACAAATTTACGGCCTTTAATGTGGCTAACAAAGTGGGGGCTGGCTGGCGTTATCAAAATAAAGATTACGATGAGCAAACAACGGATGATTTTTTTGAGCAAATACCGTCGCGAGATGAGCACCGAAATGTAGTTAATGCGTTTTATAACCTAGCTGTGTTTGAGCACGTAAAACTAATAGCCGAGGCTGAATATGGCGATTATCAATCAAAGCTTAGTAGTAATACCTATACGCAATCGGTTTTATCGGCGTCAGTTAAAGTGCACTTTTAGGTGGGTAAATGGCGCCATAACCAAAGGTGGTGTCTTTGCCTTGCTCGCCTAAATCGACGGCCAGCGATGTAAGCTCGTTAAGTGCTTTGGTTTTATTATTACCATGTTTTAACAATAAACAACTTAATGCCACGCTTACATGCGGCGCCGCCATTGACGTACCCGACTCCCTCCCAAATTTTCCATTGCCTTGGCTTGTAACAACATTTACACCAAGGGCTGTAAAGTCTATGTAATCGCCTTTATTTGACCATCTATAAATGTGGTTTGTTGCATCAATAGCACTTACCGCTATCACGCTTTTATACGCGCCTGGGTATAACGGCAGCGACGCCGGACCTTGATTACCCGCAGCAGCTACAATGAATACGTTTTGTTTTATTGCTGCAGTAATACTTGCTTCTAAAATTGCGTTATTTGGCCCTGTTAGACTCATATTTATTACGGGTATATTATTACTAACTAACCAGTCAAGTGCTTCTACTATGGCAAATAAAGTAGCCCCTTGTGCATATTCAGATTGCCTATAAAACACCTCGGCACTGTAAAGCTTGGCACTGCTTAAAAGCGGGCTGAGCGATGCTCCTTTACCTGTAATTAACCCCGCTATGGCGGTGCCGTGTAAATTTGGCGAGCTTAACCCTTTAGGTAAAAAGCTTTGCGTGGTGATATTTGCGCCTTTAAAAGCACTGTGTTTGGTATTAATGGCGCTGTCGATCATGCCAATTTTTACACTTTGTGTGCAGTAGGGGGCAATAGACTTATTTGGTGTTACTTTTGCGGTAGGTTCGCCTGTTTGCGCTTGGTAAATGTGGTTTCGGTCAAGTATTGCAGACTCATCTAAGTTAAGCGCTTTTAATAACTCACTTTTAGAATTAACACCTTGGGGTACGTTAAAGCGCACTAAGCTCATGTTAAGTGCGTTGTAATTTTTTACCGATACAATAGTTACATTTTGCTGCTTTAGGGTATTAAGTTGTTGGCTATTTGCCATTAATAACCATTGGCGCTCTATAGCTCTAAAGCCGTTTTCAAGCTCTACTTCTACAAATGCGGTGTTTTGGCTATTTATATTAATGTTAAGCACATTAGGTAAGCTGCTAATTGGCTCACTAATTTGCGCTTTTAGTTCATCAATCGAAACTTGTGGTACAGGCACCGGAAGCGGCAGGCGCTGCGCTCGCTCTATAGTTTGCTCAATACGCTGCTCTATTGGGTTTAGCTGCCCAAGCACCTGATCGACTCTTACTATATTGGCAGAACTCGTTGCGCTAAATATGCAAAGCGAGGCGGCTATTATGTGTTTAACGCGTGTGTTTTTAATATTCATAGTGGGTTACTTCTATTAAATTTATCATGCTGGTTAGTTAACGTTTAACACATAGAAATATTTCATTATTTAAATTATTTTGATTATTTGGGAATAAATGTTTTTTTGAATCGTCTTCTTTATAAAAGGGGTAAAAATCAATGAACGAAACTCTAAAAACCTTATTGCCCATGCTTAGGCGTTTTGCCTATTCGCTAACGGGTAGTAAAGCAGATGCAGACGATGTAGTGCAAATAACAATTGAAAAACTATTAGTAAAAGGCATTCCAGATGACGTTGAGCCTGCTAAATGGGCGTTTAAAATTTGCCGTAATGTGTGGATAGACGAATACCGCTCACGCAAGGTAAGGCAAAATAAGGCTCAGGCCGATATTTTACCAGAGCCAATTACAAGTAATGAGCATCACACACTCGAAAACAAACAAATGCTTAAAAATGTAAATACAGCTCTTGGGCAATTACCCGAAGAGCAACGCGCCATAGTATCGCTGGTGGCAGTGCAGGGCATGGCCTATAAAGAAGTAGCACATACGCTAGATATACCTATAGGCAGTGTAATGAGTAAATTATCGCGCGCACGCAGCACGCTTTATAACTTAATAAAACCCGACTTTAAAAAGGAGCAAGTATGAACATTAACGACGAAACACTTAGCGCCTTTTTAGACTCAGAGCTAAGTGAGCACGAAATGGAGCAAGTGCGTAAAGCCCTTGAAACCGATGATGCGCTAGTAATGCGACTTGCAGAATTTAGCGAAGTAGACATGTTAGTAAAAGAGCACGCAACAAGTATTGACGACGCACCCCTTAGTGACTCATTAGCTAAAACGGTTGCAAAGCTTGATATAGCAACGAAAAAAAACACGTTAAACAGTAATGTAGTAACGTTAACGCCTTGGCAAAAGGTTAAGCAATCGGCTAATAAAAGTTTAGCAATAGCAGCAAGCGTTGCTGTGGTATTTGGTATTGCAATGACGAGCTATTTACAACCCAGTGAGGCGCAAAACTTAGTAGCCAGTAATACAGCCTCCGCCCTTAATACGCAGCTAAGTAGTGGTGTGTTTGAGCAAAGTGATGGCTCAGTATTTAGCGCGCAGCTTAGTTTTAAAAATCAGCAAGGTGAGCTTTGTAGGCAGTATGCACTAAGCTCAAACAATACAACGCAAACAAGCATTGCTTGTAAAACGCAAAGCGGTTGGCAAATTAAAGCGCAAACAGCCGCGCAGCAAAGTGATAATGGCGCGCAATATCAAACGGCGTCTAATAATAGTGAGTTAGATGCTGTTATAGATAGCATGATCAGCGGCGCACCACTAGATAGAGCGCAAGAGCAGCAAGCAATTAGCGCAAAGTGGCAGTTAAACAAATAATAATGTGTATAAAACGAGGTGAACTATGAAAACATCTATTTTAATTATCAGTATTTTACTTATGGCGGGCTGTGCATCTAAACCGGATTACCGCGCCGCGAATAATGGATCGCAAGGTTATAGCGAGCAAAAAATTAGCGACGATCAATACCGAGTAGAGTTTAAAAGTGTGTCAAACAACGTAGCCGATGCCGGTGACTATGCATTATTACGCGCGGCTGAGCTTACACAAGCACAAGGCTACGACTGGTTTGTTGTAACTAATAAAGAAACCTTTGTTGAGTCTAAATCGCAAGCTCCCGCGTCATCTATTAGTGCGTCACACAGCCAGCAATATGAGCGAAACTGTGGTTTATTAACCTGCGAAACACGCGCACGCCCAACAAGCAGCGTAGGCGTACAGTTAAGCAACAATGATAAACGCAAAGAAGTGCACACCCTGATTGATATTAAAATGGGCAAAGGCATTAAACCAAGCGACAACAGTTTTAGCGCCCAAGATTTAATTGAAAACTTAAGCAAAAAGGCGCAAAAGTAAGCGTTTGGTAAAAGCGCTTGATATAAGCACTTAGCTTGTTTTAGCTAAGTGCTTCTTTCGTGGTAAGAAACCAGTAACCAGCATAGTGCCTACAATTACAAATAGTGCGCCTAGTAATGTATTTGGCCCTATTTGCTCATCTAAAAATAAATGCCCCCAAAATATGCCAAATAATGGAATTAAAAATGTAACCGTGAGTGCTGAGGTTGGGCCAATATCGTCGATTAATTTAAAAAATAAAATATAAGCAAGGGCGGTACATACTACGCCCAGTACTAATACACCTAGCATAATGTTGGTGCTTGGTATTTCTCGTATTGGCATAAATAAGATAAGCGGTAATACCATAAAGCTTGAAGCCCACATTGAGCCATGGGCGTTATCGAATGGTGCAAGCTTTGGCGCATTTTTTGTGTAATGCGATGCAATGGCATAGCAAAGCGAAGCGCTCAATGCCGCTACTATAGCTATGATTGATTGGCTATTTACAACAAAGTGATTTTGCCCAACCAAAATAACTACGCCAATTAAACCCAGCAGTAAACCAATCACCATACTTTTATTGGGCTTTGTTTTTGTCCATAAAATTCCAACAACAACACCCCATATTGGTGTTGTAGAATTTAAAATTGAGAGTGTGGATGCGCTAATAGTTTGGGCTGCGTAAGCAAAAAATAAAAACGGAAGGGCAGAATTAAACGCGCCTATAATAAAAAAGTGTTTTTTATGTTGGACAAACGCTAAGCGGCGTTTTAAATACAAAGCAACAATAAATAAAGTAACTGCAGCAAAGCCTACTCTAAACTCAATTAATACCGCAGGCCCCAAGCTGTTAGCTGCCATTCGCATAAATAAAAAAGAAGCGCCCCATATAGCGGCCAGAAAAAATAATAGCAGTAAGCTTGCTAAGGTCATGATAGTATTTTAATTATGCTGATTGGTTTTTAGAATAACAGGGTTTATAAAAAGTGTAAGCCATATTCGGAACTGGCATATAAAAATAATAAATTAAGGATAAGAATGAAAAAGTTCTCAGTAGCTTCTATGGTATTTATTACTTTGTTGGGGGGATGTAATTCAAGCCCAATCAACCTTTACAGTGATACCACCATGAAAAAGAATGAATACAATGGTATTAAAGCGTATCGAAAAGGACAGTTTGAGGCTGCTTTCAATTATTTAAAAGAGCCTGCTGGGCTAGGCTATAAAAGCGCACAATACACGTTGGCGTTTATGTTTTTGAAAGGCCAATACTTGGAGCAATCTACTAAACTAGGGATGGGCTGGCTAGGCGTTGCAAAAGAAGCGGGGGTTGAAAATTGGACTGCGCAATACGATGCATTTTATAGTGCAGCGAGTACACAGCAAAAACAACTAATAGATGAAACAGTTGCGTTGTATATAACGCAATTTGGCGTTAAAGCACAAAATATGACCTGTCGTCGTTCAACTTCGCCTAGGCGTACATTTGGTGAAGTTAAAATTGATTGCACTAAGCACGAAGGTAGCGTTACCGAGTACGACATACAAATAATAGAATAGAGTTATGGCTTTTCTAGCTTTTTTTCAAAGTCGCTTTTAACAATATCGAGTGCTTTTAAGACCTCTTCTGGAGCAACATCGTGTTGCTCTAGTATCATAATTAAATCTACTGCAAGTTTAATATGTGTAGGGGCTTGATCAAGTGGGCTTGTCATTTAACTCTTTCTTTTTTGATATTTGACTAATGGCGACATTTATTGCTGTTTGCACACGTTGTTCCATATGTATACGTTCTGATTGCGGTAAATAAAACGCCATATCTACATCGTAGCGAATATATCGTGGCGGGAGCTGATTTAGTACCGTACAACAAAAGTCAGCCATTACATCTTCATCATATTTTTCATCAAGTTTAAGTTTGATGATTTCTTCAACTACAATCTTTTCGTAATAGTTGTGTATGTCTTCGTGTAATCGCATATTCCCACCGCTTTAAAAAATAATCCGTTTAACTGAGTCTATACTAAGGCTTACTATAAATCGATAGCGGCTTTAAATAGTTGTTTATGAACATTAATTAGTGAACTCAAATTACGCTGATAACCGCCACCTAAAGCGCACATTAGTGGGATTTGATGTTGCTTACAGAAGTTGAGAACAAACAAGTCGCGCTCATATACGCCATTGAGCGATATATTAAACAAGCCTAACTCGTCTTTAGTGTAAATATCAGCGCCTGCATTATACAAAATAATATCAGGGTTATGTATGCGCACGCAAAAATCGAGTGCTTGCTTTAATGTAGCAAGGTACTCATCGTCGGCTGTTTTAGCGGGCAATGCAAAATCGTAAGTGGACTCTTGCTTATTACGAGGAAAATTTTGCTCACAATGAATTGAGCAGGTAATAATTTGGTTATGGTTTTGAGTGATTTGTGCTGTGCCATCGCCTTGGTGTACGTCGCAATCAAAAATTAAAACAGTGTCGGCTTGCTCTGTATTTATTAAATGTGCTGCTGCAATAGCTAAATCATTAAAAATACAAAAGCCACTGCCAAAATCACTATGAGAATGATGATAACCACCGCTTAAATTGAAGGTTAGATCGTGACTAAAAGCCGCTTCAGCAGCTTGAATACTCCCGCCAATTGATAAAAGAGTACGCTCTACAAGTTGTTGCGAATAGGGAAATCCTATCTTTTTAATTGCTTTATCACTTAGCGTTCCATTTAAAAAGTCATCTATATAACGTTGGCTATGACATAGCGCAAGTTGAGATACGGTTACTTTTTTAGGCTCTTGAAAGTGAATAGCCGAAACACCTAGATTTTCTATTTCGGTTGTAAGTAACTTATACTTTTGAATAGGGAATCGATGACGTTCTGCAAGGATAAGGTCTGAATACAATGGATGATAATAAAGCTGCATAGTAAAGTGCGGCTTAACGCAGCTGCTGTTTTTCTACTTGTTGTATTTTATCCTCAGTGGCAGAAATTGCTTTTCTGCAGCGGCCTAATCGAGCGTGTGTGCTTAATATTTCAAGGTTAAGCTTTTGTGCTTTAGCTGGCGAGGCTTTATCCATTTGCATTTTACGCTCTTCAATCATGAGCACTAAACGGCGTTCAAACTCATGGTTTTGTTTTAATTCGTCGTAAAGCTCGTGCGATGATTGCATTATTTTTTGTACCGCTTGCTTATAAACGGTTTGCTTAGGGCGTGGTTTATAATGGCTTTTGTTTTCTTTAACCCAAATAGGCGTTGATTTAATAACGTTGAATACAGCTTGTACCTGAGCTCCTATACGTTCAAGCGCGTAAGTATAAGCATGGCGATGCTCACTTGGCGGTAATCTTGACACTTCATCTTCTATTTCTATTACGTAATCGACGAGGTTCATGCTTTTTGTACTAAAAACTGCGCGGTCAAACAAGCTAGGTTGCGCTTGCATGTAACGATTTTTAGAAAAAAGTTTAGCTTTATCAAATTGCTCAGCTTGTTGTTTTAGCGTTGCAACTTGTTGACGTAGTTTATCTAAAGCCATTGAATGCATATTAAAAGTAAGCCTCGTAAATTAGTTTTAAAGCTAAAAGTATAACCATAGTATTAAATACTGGGCGAATAAATTTGCTACCAAAACGTATTGCCGAATGTGCTCCAAACCATGCGCCTAGCATAATAAAAAAGCCCATTGTTATGCCAAGTAAAAAGTTTACATGGCCGAGTGCTACAAAGGTGATGAGCGATATAAAATTAGAAACAAAGTTCATTGAACGCGCTAAACCACAATTGAGTAGCAAGTTCATTTTATAAAGCATGCCATTAGAAGCGGTCCAAAATGTCCCCGTACCTGGGCCTGCTAAACCATCAAAAAAGCCTAATGCTAAACCCTGTAGCCATTGTTTTATTTTCATCGCTTTGTTTAGTTTAGGGAGCTCATCGCCTTCTGTGGTACTTAAATTACCAAATAAGCTATAAGCGGCAACTAAAATAATAATAATGGGTAGTAGTTTGTTTAAAAAATCGATACTTAAATGATCAACAATAACAGTACCTATCAATGCACCTATTGCGGTAGCAATAATAGAGGCAGCCCAAAACTTTGGACTAAATAAGTTCTTTTTATAATAAGTATAGCTTGCTGTTAAGGAGCCAAAACTTGCTGCTAGTTTATTGGTGCCTAATGTTAAATGTGGAGGTAAGCCTGCAGTTAATAAAGCGGGCACAGTTAACATACCACCGCCACCGGCGATAGCGTCTATAAAACCTGCGGCAAGTGCAACAGCACATAAAACAGCCCAAGTTGTTGGATCGAGTGCGAGTTCAAACATTAATAATCTATTTGTCTTTTAAAAGGTGGTAGGGTGTCGAGCATGGCTTTACCGTATCGCTTAGTAACTAAGCGCCTATCGAGAATAGTAATACAGCCTTCATCACTCTCTTTTCGCAGCAGTCTACCACAGCTTTGTACCAATTTCTTTGCGGCGTCTGGCACGGTAATCGTTAAAAACGGGTTACCACCTTTGCTTTGTACAAATTCTGCTTGCGCTTCTTCTATCGGCGAAGTAGGTACAGCAAACGGAATTTTAGTGATTATTAAGTTCTCTAAATATTTTCCAGGTAAATCAAGGCCTTCTGAAAGACTTTGTGTTCCAAATAAAATACTGCCTTTGCCTTCATCTACATTTTTGGTGTGTAATTTAAGCAATGCTTCTCGCGACATTTCACCTTGTACTAATAAGTTAAAACCTTTTGTTCTAAGAAACTTTGTTACGTGGTCCATTTGCCAGTAAGAAGCGAATAGTACAAGGTTCGCTTTTTTATCATTTAGGTACTCTGGTAAAGTTTTAGCTAGGTGATCACTAAAGTCTTTATCGGTAGGTTCTACTTTAGATACCGGAATACGTAAAGTGGCTTGTTTGGGGTAATCAAAAGGAGAAGGTACTTTAATAAATTTAACGCCTTCTTCTTTAGCAAGTCCTGTTTCGTAAGCAAAGTGATCGAACGAGCCCAGTGCACTTAATGTAGCAGAGCACAAAACAGCGCCCGCGCATTCTCGCCACAATTTATCTTTTAAGTAATAACCGACCTCGATAGGGCAGTCGCTTAATAAGTGGTCGTGATGGCTTTTGTATTCAAGGCGTTTTATCCACCGTGCATGAGGAGCACCTTCGCCTTTTTTTGCGTAACTAAACCATAGTTTGTTTAGTTGCTCTAACCGGTTTATGTATTGACCGCTTTCGCCTAGTATTGGGTCGGCAACGTAAGGTTTTATGTCGCCATCACTTACATCTTGGGTAAGGGTGTCGTGCATTTTGTTTAAACAGCGCAGCGCATCTTGCGTGGCTTCGCTTATATCTTTTGCTTTACTGTGCAGCGATTGTGGAATTTCACCGTGTTCAAAGCGATAAGTATCGTCTTTTGAGTATTCAAAGTCGGCATTATCAAGAATATCGCGAACTACTTTTAAATCTTTATTCGCGTCATTAATGCTGTCGCAAAGTTTAAAGTTTTGCCCAATAGCTCTTTGCCCCACTAAAACCTTCGCCATTTTCCCGCTAAACTTGGTGAGCTTATCAAGCCATTCTATCGTGCCTTTAATTGTGGCAGCAGCTGATGAAAAATCGCGTGTTATATGTGCTAAATGGTGCGCTTCATCAATTACATAAATGGTGTTGTCGGGCTCTGGTAAAATTTTACCACCGCCTAGGTCTAAATCGGCAAGTAATAAAGAGTGGTTAATTACCAGCACATCCATTTGCATTAATTGATTACGAGCAAGCTGAAACGGACACGTTTGATGGGCCTTCATTTGGCGCTGGCACGAATGTTTGTCGCACGCTATTAAGTTCCACACTCTATCGGGTACGGTATCGGCCCAGCTGTCTCTATCGCCTTGCCATTTTTTATTTACGTAAGCGTTATATAACTCATTTAAACATTTGGTTTCCATTGCGCTCAATGGTGAAGTAAGCGTTGGCATAAAGTCCATTTGTGTTTGGCTATCGCCGTTTACAGCATTATGTAATTTGTGGGCACAAATATAACGATGGCGACCTTTTACCAAATCAAATTTAAAGTCGAGGCCTGAATGCTTTTTAAAAAATGGCAGTTCTTTTGCTATTAATTGCTCTTGAAGTGCAACGGTTGCGGTAGAAATAACTAGCTTCTTTTTTTGTGCTAAGGCAAGAGGCAATGCGCCTAAACAATAAGCAAGGGACTTACCGGTACCGGTGCCTGCTTCAATTACGCAAATGCGCTGCTTTTTATGGTATTCGCCAGCAAGCGTTTTTGCTATTTCGGCTACAAGGTAGTTTTGACTGCTACGAGGGCGATAATCGTTTAGGTTGCTAGCCACATGCTGGTGTACTTGCCTAATTGTTTTTTTTAGTGAGTCAGAAAGCATGGGATGATTTACCTAAAGTATGTATATAATTACAGTGCTATGGATTTTAGAGTTATAAGAGGGTAACTACAAGAAGTGATGAGATTAATTTAGCAAATAAAGTATCTGAGTGTTTATTTAGGTTGAATGTATGGCTTTAAAGCATTTTGAATTAAGTAAAAACTTACATATATATGAATAAGGTTTAGTAATAATGTACTTAACAGCCGGTTTTATTGTTTCTTCACATGCTTATGATACTGCTAGCGGCATCTGCTACGAAGCGTGGTTTTGCAGTGATAAAGGGCCTATAAAAACTATATCAGTTAACGAAAATGCGCTGTTTTTTATCAAAAGTAAAGATGCTGAAATAGTGCATGAAATATTAGCAGCTGAGTCACTTATCTTTAATATTAAAAGTCTTGAGTTAAAAAACTTTCAGCAAGAAGATATGTCGGCCTGTTACTTCAAATCACTAAAGCATTTTTATTCTGCTGCTAAAGCTTTAAAGCAACGTGGAGTTGTATTATTTGAAGAAGATATTCGACCAATAGAGCGCTACCTAATGGAGCGCTTTATAAAAGGAGGTGCTTGGATAACGGGTAATGTTTTTTATCAAAATGGTTATACATTAGTAACAGAGGCAAAATTAAAAGCAAATGATGAGTACTCCCCAACTCTTAATAAGCTGTCGTTAGACATTGAATGTAACGAAAGTGGCGTTTTGTTTTCTGTTGGACTTGTGGGCTGTAATTTAGACTGTGTTTTAATGATTGGCGAGCCAGATAGAGAAGCTGAAAACCTAGAGTTTGATACTATTTGGTGTGTAGATGAGGCTGAGCTCTTAAAGGGATTGGAGCATTTTATTAAGCTTAGCGATCCTGATGTCATAATTGGTTGGAATGTAATTGAGTTCGATTTTTCGGTTATTCATGAAAGAGCTGAAGCACTAGGAATTAAGTTATTACTGGGTAGGGGAGATCAACCTTTATATGTTCGCAAAGGACACTTTACTCGAGTATCGATCCCTGGGCGATGTGTGGTTGATGGAATAGACACTTTAAAAAATGGTACATATAGCTTTGAGAGTTTTTCTTTAGCTAATGTTTCAAATCAAGTGTTGGGTGAGTCCAAATTAATCGACACGGCTAATAGTCTGCAGGAAATTATTAGGCAATTTAATGAAGATAAGCTTTCTTTAGCAAAATATAATCGACAAGATTGTATTTTGGTAAATAAAATTTTTGATAAATTAAAGCTACTCGATTTTTCTATTATAAGAACAAAGCTTACAGGATTAGAGCTTGAAAAAAAGGGCGGCTCTGTCGCTGCTTTTATTAATATGTATTTACCACTACTGCATCGCAGCGGTTATGTTGCCCCTAATATGGGCGATCATGGACTTACATTTGAAAGCCCAGGCGGTTATGTAATGGAGTCTATTCCTGGGCTTTATAAAAATGTCATTGTTTTAGATTTTAAAAGCTTGTACCCCAGTATTATGCAAACTTTCTACATTGATCCACTCGGACTGATAGAAGGTTTAAAAAATCCAAACCAAAGTGTGCAGGGTTTTAATGAAGCCCTATTCTCGCGAGACAAGCATCACTTACCTTTACTTGTTAAAAGCTTAGCGTCCCAAAGGCAGCTCGCCAAAGACAATCAAGATCAAATGCTTTCTCAAGCAATTAAAATAATAATGAATAGCTTATATGGTGTTTTAGGCTCAAAAGGGTGCAGGTTTTACGATCCCAGGTTATCTAGCTCTATTACGTTAAGAGGACACGAAATAATGCTACAAACTAAAAAATGGATAGAAGAGCTTGGTTATAGCGTTATTTATGGCGATACCGATTCTACATTTATTAAGTTGGATGATAATTTAACCCACGACGAGTGTAATGAAATTGGCGTGTTTTTAGCTAAAAAGATAACTACAGATTGGATTAGCGAGATTAAACAAACGCACAACTTAACAAGTCATTTAGAAATAGAATTTGAATCTCTTTATAGCCCTTTCTTTTTGCCAACCATAAGGGGAAAGCTAGTTGGCTCTAAAAAGCGCTATGTCGGTAAATTAATTAAACCAAACGAATCAAAACTAGTATTTAAAGGATTAGAAACAGTAAGAAGTGATTGGACTAAACTTGCTCAACAATTCCAGTTCGACCTATTTACTAGTCTTTTTGATGGAAATTTAAATATAAATGACCTTGTTAAAGACTATACAACAAAGTTATACCAAGGTGATTTTGATCATTTACTCATTTTTAAAAAGAGATTAGGTCAAAACTTAATCGATTATAAGAAAAATATTCCCCCTCATGTTCAAGCAGTTAAAAAACACCAGAAAAAAAATAGCGAATTTACGGTTAATAGAGGTGAATTTGTTACATTCGTTTACACAACCGCTGGAGTTGAGCTGTATCAAGGCCTACATAGCTATGACTATGCAATTTATGTAGAAAAACAGATTGTACCGCTTTTAGATATGGTAGAGCCGCTAATCAATCAAAATGTAAATGATTCGGAGAAGAATCAGTTTTTATTATTCTAATTTAGTATCTCAATTGGATGTTTTTGATTAAATAATCCACTTTCCTGCTTCTAAATCGTACGATAACCCCGGTTTTACGAAAAATATCATTAAAAAACCTCTTTATGATTAATATTTAGTTAACAGAGGTTGGCTTTTTAGTTTTTTTTGTTTACTATTTGTTTCAGTCACTGTTAATAGCATGTGATAATAAAAAATAATTAAATAATAGTTGCTTCTATAAAGTTGTAACACCAGGGAGAATCAAATGTTAAATAATCAAGTTTCAAAGGCAGTTCGCTTAGCGATTGCATTTGGTGCAGTATCTACTGCTGCATTTTCGGCAAGTTCGTTTGCTGCAGAAGAAGATAGCGTAGAAAAAGTAGAACGAATTGAAGTTACTGGTTCACGTATTAAACGTACAGATTTAGAAGGTGCTTCGCCAGTAAACATTATTACAGCAGAAGATATGCAGATTGAAGGTAACTTCACTGTGGCTGATGCACTTCGAGGCAGCAGTTTTAACTCATTCGGTTCATTTTCAGAGCGTTCAGGTAGCTCTGCACAATCTCAAGCTACTATTAACTTACGTGGTGCTGGTTCTAGCAGAACGTTAGTTTTATTAGATGGTAAGCGCATGCCTGGTTCACCAACTCTTGGTGGCCAATCAGCAAATTTAAACTCAATCCCAATGGCTGCAGTTGAACGTATCGAAATTTTAACTGATGGTGCATCTTCAACTTATGGTTCTGACGCAATGGCTGGTGTTGTTAACATCATCATGAAGAAAAACTATGAAGGTCTTCAGTTCCAAGGCGAAGCAGGACACCGTGATCAAGATGAAGGTACAACTTCAGCTAGTTTCTCGGTAACCGCTGGTTACTCTACAGATAAAGGTAATGTAACATTTGCTTTTGACCACCAGAGACGCGAAGGTATATCTGATGGTGATCGTGATTATACTAAAGCTTCAGCAACAGATCTTGATGGTGATGGCGTAATTCAGGCATACGAAGAGACTAAAGGTTGGTCTATCTACGGTGCGACTGTAGCTTCACCTGATTTTTCAGAGGCTCAAGCATCACCAATATGTGACGACTTAACAGCAGAGTACGGTGAGGATACATTCCGTAAGTTTGCAGCTGACAATGACTGGGGTAGTGAAGGCTCTACTTACTGTATGTTTGCTTTCGCAAATGTATCTTATAATAAAGCTTCTATCGACCGTAATACTGTTTATTTAGATGCAAATTATGAATTGAATGATGATATCGAATGGTATGGCCGTGCTATGTTTGTTCAAAATAGCTCATTTGGTCGTTATGCTCCACCTGCCGCAGCATGGAATAATTTAGCTGCAGACAATGAAGCAAACCCTTATGATGAAGAAACAACAGGTTACTGGCGTTGGGCAGGTATTGGTAATCGCGATGGTAACGTTGATGATTACAGCCAAGACTACCTAATGGGTTTACGCGGTGATTTAGAGTGGAATAATGCATCTTGGGATGTTTATTATCATACTAATAAAGCTGATAATAAATCTGTAGGTACTTATTACCTTAGCTACGGTGGCTTAGCTTACAACCAAGCAAATGGGATTGATTTAGGTTCTGATGAAGGTGTTGCAAATATGAAAGCAACAACCCTACAAAGCTCATCTTCTACTTTCAATCAATACAATGCCGGCATCGGATTCGATTTGTTTGAATTACCAGGCGGTACGGTAGCGCATTATTTCGGTGCTGAATTTTTAGAGCAAACGTATGCTGATATTTACGATGGTCAGTCAGAAGCTGGTTTAATAGGCGGCTCTGCAGGTAACTCTGCGCTTGGTGATCGTGACATTACGGCTTTCTTTTATGAAGTTGCAATGCCAGTAGTAGATTCACTAGAAGTTAACATTGCCGTACGTTACGATGACTACTCTGACTTTGGTGATAATGTTGCTCCTAAGATATCTGCTCGTTGGCAGGCAACAGATACTGTTGTAGTACGTGCTTCTTACTCTGAAGCTTTCCGTGCACCAGGTCTTGACCAATTAAATGCCGCTACTACTTTTAGTGCTGAATCAGCGATTGATTACTCTCAAGGTGATACATCGTCTAAGCAAATTGATACATACTACAAATCAAATACAGAGTTAGGTCCTGAAACATCAGAATACACTAACTTAGGTATAGCTTGGGATGTGATTGAGAACTTCGGTGTTAAAGCTGATTACTTCAATTTATCAATTGATGACGTTATTCAAACTAAAACTGTTCAAGGTCTTCTATCGGATGAAGCGGCTGGCAGAATAACTGCTTTCGCACCTGGTTCTGATGTAAGTAATGAAACTTTTTACTTAATACGTTCAGAAACTGGTCGTTTATTAGAAGCTGGTACTGGTTACTTCAACGGCAATGGTTTTGAGATTGAAGGTTTAGATTTAACTCTTTACGGTCATATCGATACTAGTGTTGGTGAGTTCCGCATGAACACTGTAAATAGTTTTGTATTATCTTACGATGAAGAGCGTGGCGGTAGAGTTTATAATACTGCTGGTTGGAGTGGTCAACCTGACTTCAAATCTAATACTACATTAACTTGGGCGCTTGACGACCATAGTGTAGCTTGGAACATGAACTACACGTCATCTACTTCTGAGAATGAAGCACCAAATGAAGATGGTATTTTAGAGCAAGATGGTGAACTTGAAGATTGGTTGATTCATAACCTTACGTACAGCTATAACGCAGGTGTTTATGGTACAGTTCGCTTATCAGTAAGCAACTTAACAGACGAAGATCCTGTACTTACATCTACAGGCGCTTACGATAACGCTGATTTATATAACAACTATGGTCGTGATTACCGTATCAACTATACAATTAACTTTTAACTTGTTAATTTGTTAATAAAAAAGGGCTGAATTTATTCAGCCCTTTTTTTATAAAAATGCTTCGTATTAATGTCAGTTTATGCATCAGGATTTTTAAATGAAAAACCTAAAAACTTCGCGTACTACATACCTAAAATAAGACTATATCCAGAACTTTAAATTAGCAGAAGTAGATAAAGTGAAGGCATCGTTACTATAACAAGCCCTAAGTATAAGAGTGCCCATGATTAATACTGTATTTTTTATCTGAAATAGATTGGGTTGCTTGAAGCTAATATGTCCAAATCCTCGCACGAAGATTTTACACCTCTAACGCCAACTCGAAAAGTGAATGAAAAATCTCATGCTCAATAAAATGCTTTCTGTAATTGATAAAGAGTGTGGTGCAAATATAAGGAGAAATATGCAACAGATTTCCCTAGTAATGCACGACTCTGGAAATAACAACTCAGAATCTGTTTGCTTTGCTACTCATTAGTTACAATTTATATCAGTTGTATTGGCATAGCATAGAGAATGGTTAGGAGGTTTAAGCTAAAATTTTATTGAATAAATGTAACTCATTAAAAAGTATAATAATACTCGTTTAGCAGCCAATATTTATATACAATAAAATGAGACTGTACTTAATTATTAGAAATAAAATATCAAATTAAGTGCATAAAAAGCTCGGTACTTGAGCCACTGGCTCTCTATTAAAATCTTCAACTTATCTCAGAACAGGACAAAATAATGATGAAAAACTATTGGAGTGATTATTGGGCTCAAGGCTATCTAACCTCATTTGGACAAGATATAAAGAGTAATTACACGGGTAAATTAAAGTCTTGTTGGTTGGAGTTTGCTGAAAAGTTAAATTGTAATGACAAAGTACTTGATATTGGTACTGGGAATGGTGCTCTTATTCGATTAATTCAAGAGAATAGTAGCGTTCAATTTAATGTCATAGGTGTAGATAAAGCTATTGTTAACGAAAAAGTAGCCGGTATAGAGTCATCAAATATTTTATCTAATGTAAGCGCTGAAGTCTTGCCTTTTGAAACAGCAGAATTTGATGCGATAGTAACACAGTTTGCTATCGAATATAGCGAGTTAGCGAGAAGTATCCCAGAGCTTTTTAGAGTATTAAAGAAAGGAGGCCTATATCAAATTGTGTGTCACGAAATGGATTCGGACATAGTGAAGCCAAATGTACTAATATTAGAGTCTGCAATTCGGGTGCAGAGTGAATTATTAGTTCCTTTAAAACAACTAATAAGCGCACTAAAAAAAGAGAATAAAGATCTGATTAATAGCAATATTTCTATTATTAATGAATATGTGGAGCTAGAAAAAAAGATACACCCACTTGCAATAAAAGGTACCAGGTACACTGATTTTTATCATTTTATTTTAAAGAATAGAAAGATAGATCTCGAGAAAGCTTATTACCTATTTTCTCAAGAGTTAGAAGGGCTGATTTATAGGTTAACTGATTTAAAGCAAGCCGCTTTGAATGCCCAGCAACTTAAACAACTGTTAGCTTCAAGAGGGGATGTATATAAAGAAGTTCTTGTTGATTCAAATAAAGAGTATATAGGCACGCTTTACAGGGGCTATAAACGTTAAAATTAAGTTTTATTAGCCTATTCTAATATTAATATCCCTACCTGTTAAAAAGCAATAAAATCTCTCCATCTATAATTATGTCTCTTGGGGCATACCTAATGAGGCTGTCACTTCAACTGATAGAGTCGCAGCCGTCTTCGTATTCTTTAAACAAAGCTTTATTAAATTGTGTTGTTGAAAGCCAGCTTCAAATTTACTCTATAGTCCGACGAATTAGGGCAGTGTTTTAATATCGTTGAGTTATAAAAGTCATTAGTTGCGTCATATTGCTCCAGTCATAACGATAGCATATCTCCTCTGTTGCTTTGAATAAGGGACAATGTATGTTGCATATTTATACTACTGTTACCTAAAACTGTGCCTAAGCATTTTTTAGCGGGATATCTGTGCGTGCTTTCCGGTTCGCTTCTATCTCACCATTTTTTGCTACTTTTATATCTATATTTCTCATCCCTAAAAGAAAATTAGTAACTTACTTAAGATGATTATTAAGATTTAATTTTGCAAAAAAAACAAAAGTTAATGTTTTGCAATAATGCAAAAATAACATCATGTTTGTTTTTTGTTGCGTTAGATCGTTGTAAATAAAAGGGTTTATTTGGTTAGCTAAGTGTTGACCTTTTGCATAAGTTGGGACTACTATTCAAATCGAAATAGGTATTGTGATTAATTACAGACCGTTTTGAAAATAAAACAATTAAAATAGTATTCTAGGGAAAATTAAATGTTAAATAATAAAGTTTCAAATGCTGTTCGCTTGGCGATCGCTTTTGGTGCTGCTTCAACAGCAGCTTTTTCTGCAAGTTCATTTGCTGCGGAGACGGGAGTGGACAAAGTAGAGCGTATTGAAGTAACAGGCTCTCGTATTAAGCGAACTGATCTTGAAGGTGCATCACCTGTAAATATAATTACTTCAGCGGATATGAAGGTTGAGGGTAATTTTACTGTTGCTGATGCATTACGAGGAAGTAGTTTTAACTCTTTTGGCTCATTCTCTGAGCGCTCGGGTAGTTCAGCTCAATCTCAAGCTACTATCAATTTACGTGGAGCTGGCTCGAGCCGAACTCTTGTTCTGCTAGACGGCAAACGCATGCCTGGTTCACCTACATTAGGTGGTCAATCTGCAAATTTGAATTCTATTCCAATGGCAGCTGTTGAGCGTATTGAAATATTAACCGATGGTGCATCATCTACTTATGGTTCAGATGCAATGGCTGGTGTAGTAAACATCATAATGAAAAAGAATTATGAGGGTTTACAATTTCAAGCTGAAGCCGGTCATCGCGAGCAAGATCAAGGTACTACCAATACAGGCTTTTCTGTAACGGCAGGGTACTCTACCGATAAAGGTAATGTAACAATTGCATTCGATCATCAAAAAAGAGAGGGGATTGCTGATCGCGACAGATCTTATACAGCACCACAACTAATCGACCGTGATGGTGATGGTACTATTCAAGCATATGATGAAACTGTAGGCTGGTCTTGGTATGGCGCAACAGTTTTATCACCTGATTATTCTGAGGCACAAGCATCTCCAATTTGTGCAGATCAAGCTGCAAAATATGGTGATGATGCGTTTAAAGAAATAGCAGCAGATACTGATTATGCACCAGGCTCTAATTACTGCATGTATGCGCACGCTAATGTATCTTATAATAAAGCTTCTATTGATCGTAATACAGTTTACATAGACTCAAATTATGAATTAAGTGATTCAGTTGAGTGGTACGGACGTGCAATGTTTGTACAAAATAGTTCATTCGGCCGTTACGCGCCGGCTGCTGCACAATGGGCATCATTGAGTGCTGATAACCCAGTAAATCCTTATGGCGAAGATGGAGCATTAGGTTTATGGCGCTGGGCTGATTTAGGTACGCGTGATGGTAATGTAGATGATTATAGCCAAGATTATTTAACTGGTTTACGCGGAGATTTAGATTGGAACAATGCTACTTGGGATATTTATTTTCATACAAATAAAGCTGATAACAAATCGGTTGGCACCTATTACCTGAGTTATGGTGGGCTTGCACATAACGAAGCGAATGGTATTCCTCTTACATCAGACGTTGGTGTAGCTAATATGAAAGCTACCACTTTACAAAACTCATCATCAACATTTAATCAAATTAACGCAGGTTTTGGCTTTGATTTATTTGAATTACCAGGTGGCGATGTAGCACATTATTTTGGAGCTGAGTATTTAGAGCAAACTTATGCCGATATTTATGATGGTCAATCTGAGGCAGGACTAATCGGTGGTTCAGCCGGTAATAGTGCTAGAGGAGAGCGTGATATAACAGCCTTTTTCTACGAAGCGGCTCTACCGGTTTCAGATACAGTTGAAGTGAATTTAGCTGTTAGATATGATGACTATTCAGATTTTGGCGATAATTTAGCACCAAAAGCTTCAATTCGCTGGCAGGCAACGGATACTGTTGTTGTTCGCGCTTCATATTCTGAGGCATTCCGTGCTCCAGGTTTAGATGAATTAAATGCTGCAACAACATTTAGTGCTGAGGACGCAACCGATTTTGCTCAAGGAAGTACATCAGATCAGCAAGTTGATACATATTATAAATCTAATCCTGATTTAGGCGCAGAAACTTCAGAATATTTAAACTTTGGAGTTGCTTGGGATATTGTTGAAAACTTTGGCGTTAAAGTAGATTACTTTAATTTATCAATCGATGACGTAATACAAACTAAAACCGTTCAAAGTTTATTATCAGATGAGTCGGCAGGTTTAATTTCTTCGTTCTTACCTGGGTCAGATACATCCAATGAGACCTTTTATCTAATCCGTGCTGAAAATGGTCGCTTACTAGAAGCTGGTACGGGATATTTCAATGGTAATGGTTTCGAAATTGAAGGTCTAGATTTAACTCTGTATGGTAATGTTGATACTAATGTAGGTATGTTCCGCTTTAACTCTGTCAACAGCTTTACCTTTTCTTATGAGGAAGAAGTTGGAGGTAGGGTCTATAATACAGCGGATTGGAGTGGCCAGCCGGATTATAAATCGAATACAACGATAAGTTGGTCATTAGATGAGCACAGTGTTGCATGGAATATGTCTTACACAGCATCAACATCTGAAAATGAAATTCCAAATGAAGATGGTGTATTAATTCAGACTGGTCGCTTAGATAGCTGGTTGGTTCATAACCTTAACTATACTTATGATGCAGGTGATTTAGGCTCGATCAGTCTTGCTGTTAATAACTTAACAGATGAAGATCCAGTTCTAAATTCTAAAGGTGAATATACTAACCCTGAGTTATACAACAACTACGGTCGTGATTATAGAGTTAGCTATACTATAAAATTCTGATAGCAGTAACCAAATGCAGAATTTATTTAGTAATGCCGTTCACTTAAGGTGAGCGGCATTTTTGTTTCTGGCATACCATTGCTTTCAGGGCTTGGCTGATTCTGACGAAACTTCCTCTCCTAGAAGCCGTAGAAGTAAGCTTTCTGTGGTCGTATAAAATAACTAGGTATTATTGCCGCTACTAAGGAATACACTAACCTTATTATTTTAAATAAACGACTAATAAAACTCAGTTGGTACGGTAAAAAACCTCTCTTAAGTGTGTTGTGCACCCCATTATCTGTACGTAAAAAACTTCTTAATATTAATTGATTACCAAGCATATAATGCTTTTTCTTGATGACCAATGATTATATAAATTACTAATATTCGGCTGATAGGTAACTCATTGGCTCTGTCATCAAGGTCAGTATACTTATGATTTTCTTTTCGAGTAACTAACCTAGCAATAAGTATATAAGGAAGCGTTGGCCAATTGGCTCAATGTAAGTTGAATTGATTTATCACTGTATCCTAATGCGTTAATAACTTTATATAGAATATTCTTTAAGTGGAATTTCAAAATGAGATTTATTCTCAGCTGTTTGTCATTATCAATTACTATGCAGACCAAAAATCAAACTATTGATTCTAATGTCAGCCTTCTTTACCTTAAAGTAACAACCCTGGTCATTTTATAAGTTTCTTAGGTGAGCGATAAAGGAAGCAAGTCTACGAGTTTTTCTACTTAATAGGTTTGATGTTATTAATAATTTTGAGTGGGCTAGAAGTTTGCACTAAAAAATCTGAATTTCTCAAAGTAATTCGCCTCTCACATAGCCAAGGAGTTATTCAAGAGCTCTCAAAGCTTCTCAATTTTTTTGTATTAAAGTGTATTTAACTTTTTATTTTTAATTAAAGTTGGAAATACCTTAATTATTGATTATATTAAATGTTGTATATAATTTAAACTTAGTACGTTATAGAGTTTAAGATTGATTAATGGATATAATTCTTATAAAGAGGGAAATATGAAAGCGATAGTAAAGTTACTGCTCATTTTAAGTGTATTACTGTTTAGTCAGAATGGCCGTTCAGAAGAAATTACTGAGTGCGATACAAAAGTATGTAAGCAACGTTTTAAAGATTTTAAAAAATATGCGCGCAAAGATATCCCACAGGCGACGGAAGTATTAGGGACATTTTATTACAAAGGGTACGGTATAGAAAAAAATCATAGTAAGGCACGACGTTATTTTTTGAATAGTGCGAAATATGGAAGTCCCACAGCCCAATTTAAACTAGGGTTAATGTATTTAAATGGTGAAGGTGGAAATGTTGAAGTTAAAAAAGGAATTAATTGGTTAGAGTGGGCTGCTAAAAATGACGTTACTGCAGCAAATTACTTTTTAGGTCTATTTTATATTGATGGTAAACTAATTGATAAAGATTATAAAAAAGGTAAGACTTATTTAGAGGCTGCATCCAATGAGGACTATCATAAAGCTCAGTTTGTTTTAGCAAAGTATTATGAATTAGAGGAAAATAACCAAGAAAAAGCTGTTGAGTATTATAAAAAGTCAGCATATTTTGTAGAAGAGTCTAATCTTCGCTTGATCTCTCTAGGTATAAAACTGCCACAAACAGATCCTAACTTATCAATTGAGAGGATTGAAGTTAAATCAGAATCGTTAAACGACATGTTCGATGAATTGCTAGCTGCACTGAGATATATACCTGCTCCAGGCAAACCTACGGGTTCAAATGTAGTTGGAATGGGTTGCCGAAATCAAGATTCCAATTGCGGATTTATTGTCGATCCAACTGAAATTGAAAGATTTATTAGAGATATGCAGTGGCAGTTTTCTGATCCAACATTAACACAGGCTATGAGGCCAGTTGATTTGTAGTATTTGACTTAAATTCAATATAACATAGTAATTTAAAGTATTACTTGGTTTGTTCTAACGTATTAAATTACAATACTATCAAACTTGATTTACTTATTTAGCGAGATATAAATGAAAGAAGTCCGATCTTTTATTAAAACAGCATCATTAACGGATCTTGAAAAAGCCCAACAGCTTATCAATGATGCAATTTCAAAATATACCCAGCAGCAAAAAGCGAAACAGGAAGTTTTGGATCTTTTAAAAGAAAAAGGACTTACGCTAGAAGATTTACAAGATGGAGCATCTGACAAACGTACTAAAGTTAAGCCTAAGTACCGTATGGAACTTAATGGTGAGACTATTGAATGGACAGGCCGTGGCCGTCGTCCTAAAGCGTTTGAAGGTGTTGAGCTTGAGAAATTTTTAGCCTAAAGCTAAATATAAGAGAAGCTTCGGCTTCTCTTTTTTGTTTCCCCCTCAATAAAATATAATTAAAGTTTAAAACTCCCAGCTATTATTTGCTAAAATCTCTTCACTCAAACCTATTTGTTTTCCCATGAGCTATAAACTAAGACCTTACCAGCAAGAAGCCGTAGAACGCACCGTTTTACACTTTAGAAAGAGTAATGATCCTGCCGTTATTGTGCTACCGACCGGTGCAGGTAAAAGCCTTGTTATTGCTGAACTTGCCCGTATTGCTAAGCAAAAAATATTAGTACTTGCTCATGTCAAAGAGTTAGTAGAGCAAAATTCGCAAAAATATAAAAGTTTTGGTTTAGAGGCGAGTATATTTTCAGCAGGTTTAAAAGAAAAGTCATTAAACCATCAAGTAACCTTTGCCAGTGTGCAATCACTTTCTCGTAATTTAAATAAATTAAATGAGCATTATTCGTTACTTATTATTGATGAATGCCACAGGGTAAATGGGGATAAAAAAAGCCAGTACGGAAAAGTAATAAGTAGTTTAAAAGAATATAACCCTCAGTTAAAAGTATTGGGTTTAACAGCAACACCTTATCGGCTAGGAACGGGGTGGATATACCATCATCATTATCATGGCTTTGTTAAAGGGACTAATGAAAGCCCGTTTAAAAGTTGTATTTTTGAATTACCACTCAGGTATATGATCAAACATAATTATTTAACGCCGCCAAACGAAGTTGATGCAGCGATTAGCCATTATGATTTTTCGTCTTTAGATAGCAATGCATTTGGGCAATATACGACTGATGATATGAATGCGCTTTTAAAAAACAGTGAGCGCGCAACGAAAGCTATATTACAGCAAGTAATTCAATACAGTGAAGAGCGTGAAGGTGTTATGGTTTTTGCAGCCACGGTAATGCATGCTCAGGAAATATTAAGCTATTTGCCAGCTCAGCAAAGTGCACTTATAACAGGTGATACGCCAAACACTGAGCGCGATAAAATCATTAAGCAATTTAAAGCTAAGCAATTAAAGTATCTAGTTAATATATCGGTACTAACAACCGGCTTTGATGCGCCACATGTCGACTTTATAGCTATTTTAAGACCTACAGAATCAGTTAGTTTATATCAACAAATTGTGGGGCGAGGCTTGAGGCTATCTGAATCAAAAACGGATTGCTTAGTAATAGATTATGCCGGCAATGGTTTTAATTTATTTCACCCAGAAGTAGGCGATAAAAAAGGCGATAGTGATAATGAACCTGTGCAGGTACTTTGTCCTGGCTGTGGTTTTGCGAATATATTTTGGGGTAAAACTGATTCCGCAGGAAAAGTAATAGAGCACTTTGGCAGGCGCTGTAAAGGGCTGTTAGAAGATGATGATGGGCATAAAGAGCAGTGCGATTATCGTTTTAGGTTTAAAGAGTGTGAGCAGTGCGGTGCCCAAAATGATATTGCTGCACGTAAATGTCACGATTGCGGCGCGGTAATGGCCGACCCTGATGATAAGTTACGTAATGCATTAAACTTAAAAGACGCACTTGTGCTTCGATGTAGTGGGTTATCGGTAACTCAAATTAAAGATGAACTTATTAAAATAACGTATTTTGATGAAGATGGTGCAAGTTGCGATGAGGTATATAACCTCGCAAATAAAGGCGGGCAATTTATATTTAACAAGCAATTTGGTCTACGAGTAGGACTTGGGCAAACACCTATTAATTTTAAAACTGCAGCGCAAGTAGTAAACGCACAATTTGAATTAGTACCACCGGATTTTGTTATTGCACGAAAAAGCAAAAAGTATGGTTGGAAAGTGGCTGATAAGCTATTTGACTATAAAGGGGGTTTTAGAAAGGCAAATCAGTTAAGCCGCTAAGCTTAACTGATAGAGTACATTGAACTAAAAGGCGATTAAGCCTCGTCACCGTCCATTAATCCCCAGCCATCACCGTATCCATTAAAGCTATTAGCAATACTTTCAATGTATTGCTCTGCTTGTCCTAGAAGGGTGTGCTCTGGCACCATTTGTACTTGAGTGATTACTTCCCAAACGCCAGTGTCTTTACATTTTTCAAGCTCAGCATTTTGAACTAATGCATCAGAGACTATTTCTTTAGCAAATTTTTCAGCATCGGCTTCTTGTTCAAATAAAATAAAAAAATCGACTTGGTGCATTTTATTTAAATCAATGCCAGCAGCGGCTATTTCGGCTAAAAGTTGGCCGTTATCATCATCAGGGAATTGCATTAAAAACTCATTTAAAATTAATTTTTTATTCGTAGGCACTATTGTAACTAAAATATTGTCTTAACGCGTACTAATTTTAATTATGCTGATATTTATTCAAAGTTAAATTTACGCGTTAGATTGTTATTAAGTTAATGTGTTGCTCATTATGGCTATGCTAATATGCGGGTAATTAAACAGTTTTTTGTTAGATATTAAAAGTAAGGATATTTACTTGTTTATTAAGTTTTTACGTTGCATGTGTGTTGTGAGCGCTTTAATTGCGACAAATAGCTATGCGGCAGAAAAAGTCATAGAAGATTACGAAATTGAAGGGTTAAGTGGCGATTTAGAAAATAACGTAGCTCTTTACCTCAAGCAGTTAATTGGCGAGAAGCCAACCCGTACACTTCGCCGCTATGCTCAAAAACAAGTACTAAATAGTATCAAAGCACTTGGCTATTATAGCCCGACCGTCGAGGTTATTTATGATAAAGACGACAGCGAACTAATTGTTAAAGTTGAACGGGGGCCTGCAACTCGCATAGAAGCAATTAATATTACGCTAAACGGTGATGGTCAAAGCGATACCCAATTACAGGCATTGATTAAAAGCAATCACTTAAAGCAAGGTGATGTTTTAAATCATGGTAAATATGACTCTGCTCATAAAAAAATAGAATCTATGCTACTAGAGCTTGGTTATTTTGATGCTAAGTGGCCAGCGCGCAAATTAGAAGTATCGCTTAAAAAAAATAGTGCTGTTATTACTTTCATAATTGATACCGGAGTTAGGTATCAGTTTGGCGATATACAAATTGCTAGTAATAACCCAGCTGAAAAATATATACGTTCTTTAGCCCCCTTTACTCAAGGACAGCCTTATAAGTCAACAAAAATAGCAGACTACAATCTTGACTTATCAAGCACTCCTTATTTTGCAAGCGTGCGTGTTTATACCGATATTGTTGCACGTAAAAATGGCCAAGTACCTGTTAAAGTAGAGGTATCATCCAAGCCTGCGAATAGTTTTGAAATAGGAGCAGGCTTCACTGAAACAGAGCCTAGGGTTCGCTTTAAATGGACGAAGCCTTGGATTACAGAAAATGGGCATTATTTAGAAACAAATCTCAATGTTTCTGAAAAACAGCAGAATATTTCAATGGCTTATACCGTACCTGTAGATGATCCTAACGATGATCTATGGCGCTTTTCTGTCGGTTATAAATTAGAAGATGAGCTCGCTGAAGATACCTACAGCGAAATATTAACTGGCCAATTACAGCGCCAATGGTTAACCGAAAATAAGTGGGTGCGTACTGCATTTTTACGCCGCGACCAAGAAACCTACCGCATCGGTGATGAAGACGAAGCAAGTACCGAAATGTTAATGCCTGGCATTAGCTATGCGCGCAAAAAATCAAAAGGCGGCACGACTCCTTATTGGGGAGAGCAGTGGCTTATATCTGCTGAGTTTGGCTTAGATGATGTGCTTTCGAGTACTAATTTGATTAGGGTGCAAATGCAACATGCATGGCTACGCACTTATTTTGACCGCCACTTGGTGTTTTTAAAAGCGAATGTGGGGGCAATGCTTGTTGATGATATTGAAAACGTACCTTACTCACTGCGCTTTTACGCTGGTGGTGATCAAAGCGTTCGTGGCTTTGCATATCAATCAATATCGCCAGAAAATGATGATGGCGACCTCATCGGTGGTAAATACTTACTAACCAGTACAATAGAGTACAACTATCAGGTTGCTAAAAATTGGCGAGCAGCTTTATTTGTTGATGGTGGTACTGCGACTAATGATTTTTCGGATGACTTTGAAGTAGGTGCTGGTTTTGGTTTTCGCTATTTAACACCTGTAGGCCCTGTGCGTATAGACCACGCTTGGGGATTAACAAAAGAAAGTAAAAGCACACGTTTAAGTATTACCATAGGGCCAGAAATTTAATGTCAGTATTAAAAAAGATAACAGCCGCCGTAAGTGCTATTTTTGTCACGTTAGTTGTTGCACTATTTTGTTTGTTATTTACCGCACCCGGTAATCAATTTATTGCTTATAGTGCAAACAAAGCGGTAGATGGACTACATATTGAAATTAAAGATGGCCGTTTTATTTATAATGATGCCTTTAATGTACGCTTTGCTAGCAACGGATTGGACTTTAATGCACAACAATTGAAAATTGATTTGTTTTGGTGGCAGTGCGATGGAATTTGTATAGATAACTTAAGTGCTAAATCTATAAATTTAACATTACCAAAAACTGCAGAGTCACAAGAAGAAGCCGCGGCAGAGCCGCTTGAAAAAATCAGCTTACCTTTTAATATTGCTGTAAAAAACATTGCGATCAATAAATTTACTCTAGAGCATCCAAGTGCAAACGTAAGCGTTAATAACTTTAAACTCTCAGCAAAAGCAGAGGGTTCAAAGCTGACGGTTAAAAGCCTGAATATTCCCACCATACTTATTGCCTTAAAAGAGCAAGAACAAGATGCGAAAACACAAACGGCGCAAAATACTCAAGCGCCTTTAACGCACCTACCCGCATTGCCTAATATAGAATTTACTTCGCCACTTGATTTAGTTGTTGAAGACTTTGAAATAGCTAAAATTACGATTGAGCAAAACGAAGCCCAACATGTTATTGAAAACATCTCGCTGCAATTAAGTGTGGAAGATGCGGTTATTAATTTAGAGTCATTCTCAGCAAAGTATGAACAGTGGCAGCTTAATACGCATCTTAATGCTGAGCTTGCAGGGAATTTGCCCGTGAAAGGGGATGTTGTTTTACAAAGTGACGAGCACCAAGCCAATTTGCAGTTGAATGGCGACTTATCAAATCTAAACTTAAATTTAGAAACGCAGGGACAATATCCGCTTAGTTTAACGGCAACGGCAAATTTAAAGCAGAAAAACTATCCGTTTGAGTTAAATGGCAAAATTAAACAGTGGCTTATTGATGCACAAAGTAATGAGCTTAAAGTGCGAAATGTAAGCCTTAATGCACAAGGTAATGCTGACGACTATCAACTTAGCCTACAGGCGAATAGCCAACTAGGCGCGTACCCAGCTGTTGACTTAAATACCCAATTAAAAGGCAGTCTTACCAAAGCAACTTTACAAGCGCTAAGCATTAAAGCAAACGAAAGCAGTGCAACTATAAAAGCCAATGTTGATTGGCAAAAAGGCATACAGGCTAACTTTAATGGCACGGTTGCTAACTTAAAAGCGCAGTACTTAACTGATGCCGCTACCAGTGATATTTCGGGACAGTTTAAAGGCTCGTTTAATGCAGCTGACGATAAGTGGCAGCTACAAATGAATAATACAAAGTTAAGCGGATTATTTAACGACGTGCCACTAGAATTTGCCTCAAACTTTAAGCTCGACAACACGTTAAAAGCTAATATTGATAGCTTTTATTTAAGTAGCGGCACCAATAAATTAGCACTAAGCGGGCAAGTTGATGATACTTGGCAGGTTGATGGCAAAGTAACGCTAAAAAGTGATGAAAAAGCTAATATTCCATTTACTGCCGACGGCAACGCAAATTTAAAAGTGAGAGGGGAAAGGTTAACGCCCTCTGTTGATTTAGCACTAATACTAGATCGCTTTATTTTTGATGAAATAAACATTAATAAATTATCAGTAAAAGGGCAGTTAGATACCGCAGCCGATTGGCAAACCGATGTTTCGGTAAGTGTTGGTTCGGCGCTTGTGGCCGAACAACAAATCAATAGCGTTAAAATTGATATTAGCGGCGACAAAACAGATCACCAACTTACGGCATTTGTAGATGCTGAGCAAGGCAGTGTAGAGCTTGAAGTTAATGGCAAAGTTAATAATATCACTTGGAATGGCGAGCTTAGTAATGTAACGCTTAGCGATAAAAAGCTTAGTTTTAGTAATACTAAAAATATTGCCATTATGGTTAATACACAAAGTGGCGACTTTGATGTAAGTGCACATTGTTGGGCATCTGAGCAAAGTAAATTATGCATAGACACCTTAGCGCAGTCAAAAAATCTCGGTCAGTTAAATGCTAAACTAAGCAACTTAGCACTTGAGGAGCTTAAGCACTTTTTACCTGATAGCATTCGTACTCGCGGTAATATAGCTGGCGATATAGCACTTAATTGGCAAAGCGGCGCGCTTAAAACATTACGCGCAAATATCGATTCTAGCGACTTAGAAGCAGTGCTAACCTCGGAAGAAGATCGTTTTAAATTACCAATCGAAACATTAAGTATTAGTGCGTTTTCGGATTCTCAAATTGGCAAGCTTGAAGCTAATTTAGAATCAAGTGTATTAGGCAAAATTAATACACAAATTAATATCGACGATATACAAAATACGCAAGCGCTTAACGGCACTATAAATATTGATAAAATACTCCTTTCAGACTTACAACCTTTTCTTGAAACCCTCGAGCAGTTAAAAGGTGATATTAGCGGTAAAGTGGCGTTAGCAGGTACGTTAAAAGATCCTTTATTAAATGGGGAGCTTAATGTTAGCGATATTAGTTTAGAGGGCGAGCAACTACCTATAGCGCTGCAAAAATCAAATATAAATGTATTGTTTGATAAAGCAACAGCCACAATAAAAGGCAACTTAAACGACAATCAGGGCGGAAAAATAAATATAACCGGTGATGTTGATTGGCAAGGTGCGCAACCTGCTGTAAATGTGGCTGTAGTTGGCGAGCAGTTTTATGTACGCGCGCAGCAAGGGGTTACTTTTAAAGTATCGCCGGATTTAAAAATAGGCTTGGCTAATAATGCACTCAAGCTTGCTGGTGAGGTAGTTGTGCCTTACGGTCGTATAATGATTGAAGAGCTTCCTGAGGGCGCGGTGCAAGTTAGCGATGATGAAATTATTGTTGATCAAAATACCGAGGCCACCGAAACAGTTCCGTTTGATTACGACATAGATTTAAAAGTGATTGTTAAAAACGATGTAAAAGTAGAGTCGTTTGGCTTGGAATCAAAAGTTGCGGGTGATTTAGCGATAAAAATGAGTCAAGGTGCGCCAATTATAGCCACAGGTGAGCTTAACTTAATTGAAGGTACTTACTTAGCCTTTGGGCAAGATTTAATAATCAGCACAGGGCAAGTAGGTTTTAGCGGTTCAATTGAACAACCATTTTTAAATATTAAAGCAATACGTAACCCCGATACGACTGCAAATGGTGTGATTGCAGGGGTTACGCTCACAGGTAATGTTGAACAACCAACGCTCAAAATATTTTCTGAGCCTGCGATGGATCAAGCACAAGCACTTGCATATTTACTTAATGGCCAACCTTTAGGTGATGGAGAAAGTTCGTCAAGCGATGCTATGCTTACACAGTTATTACTTTCTCAAGGGGTTAGCCGCAGCGAAGGGGTTGTTTCTAAGGTCGGTGAAACCTTTGGGTTGTCAGATGTAAGTTTAAGCTCATCAGGTAGTGGTGATAGTACCAAAGTAGAAATATCAGGATACGTAGCACCCAGTTTGCAAGTTAAATATAGCGTGGGTGTATTTGATTCGCTCAGTGAAGTGGCTGTGCGTTATCAGTTACTTTCACAGTTATACATAGAAATAACGAGCGGCCTATACCAAAATGTTGATGTGCTATATAAGTTTGATTGGGAATAACCAAAACTATAATAATTATAAGGATATAAGCGATGAAAAAAATTATATTGCCAGCTCTGCTTAGTGTTTTTTTGAGCGGTTGTGCTCAACAACTCGGTGATGATGTTGCTAATCAAGAGCTACCTTTATTGAGCGCGAGTGAAGTAATTGCTAGTGCAACAGATAATGACTGGCGAGTAGTGAACGCTCAAAATATTTTAAAGATAACGCTGCCAACGGGCGATGCGTACATTGAGCTTAATGAACTGCTTGCCCCAAAGCACGTTCAAAACATTAAAAAGTTAGCGCGAGAACGGTTTTATAAAAATACTAGCGTTTATCGGTTTGTTGAGGGTTTTGTAGCGCAAGGTGGCGACAGCTCGGGTAAAAAGTTAATTAAAACGGCAGATAAAACAGTCCCTGCTGAGTTTTATTTAACAACAAACAAACCACTTTTAATTACTGAGCTAAATGGCGACGGATATGCACCAGTTACTGGCTTTTTAAACGGCTTTGCAGTTGCTCAAAATTCAGCACATACGCAAACATGGCAAGTGCATTGTAGTGGTGTGTTTGCAATGGCGCGCGATAACGATATAAATAGTGCGAGTACGGAGTTTTTTGTAACAATAGGACAAGGCCCACGCTACCTTGATAAAAACATTACGGTGTTTGGTCGAGTGCTCGAAGGTATAGAGCATTTTAATCGTTTAGCGCGTACACCAACTGAAGGTAAAGTATTTAACCCAATTACCAATATACAAGTTCTTGGCGATATACAAAGCGATAAAAGTATATTTAAAGTGATGAAAACAAACTCACCGGTGTTTAAAAACTTAATTAGTGCTCGTAAAAACCGTGTTGAACCATGGTTTGTTAAAGCACATAACTACGTTGATGTGTGTGGTATGCCCATACCCACTAAGCGCGAAGTTAATTAAAAAATGTAAAAAGGAGCCTAGGCTCCTTTTTCAATATTTATATTCCAGTGCAAAAAATCTATTGACGATTAATTTTAACTGCAAATGGCGTGTCGTTATAATGCGTAGAGCGATACGGGTTTATATCAAGCCCGCCGCGACGAGTATAACGCGCGTAAACCTCTAACTCTTTAATATTAAGTTGTGTTGTTAAATCGCTATAAATACGCTCAACACACTGCTCATGAAATTCGTTATGTGTTCTGAACGAAATTAAATAACGCAATAACGACTCACGACATATTTGCTCGCCTGTGTATCTTATGATCACACTTGCCCAGTCAGGCTGAGAGGTAATTAAACAGTTCGACTTAAGTAAATGGCTATAGAGCGTTTCTGTAACTACGTTATCACTTTTTGCTTTAAGTGAATTAGCATCAATATCGTAATTATTAATTTCAATATCTAAGTCATCAATACATTCACCTGGCAGCGCCGTACACGGTAAGCAATTGTAATCATCAGGATTGTATAAAGTCACTTTGACAGGGCTGTTAACTGCGTTTGATAAGTCATCAATTAAGTGCTGTTTTACTACATCAATGCTTTCAAATCGGGTTTGGTTAAAGCTATTCAAATAAAGTTTAAACGACTTTGACTCAATAATATGGCTGCTTTGGCATTCAAAGGTAAATAAGGCTACGGCAACTTGCGGTTTACCTTTATTGTTTAGCCATGAAAGCTCGTAACCTGTCCAAATATCTTGGCCTTTAAATGGAAGCTCTGCTTCGTCAATATTTAAAGCATCACGATTTAGTTTGCGCGCAATAGGGAAAAGCAAGCTTGGCGTGTACACATCTACATACTCAGTAGATTGGCCTAATACGCTACCTTTAAGGTCTGGAGAATTGCTGTAATCTGTCATGTTTGCTCTTAAATAGTTACAATAGGGACATTATATCTAATTTAAATGAGTTTCACAGTATGTCTGTTGCATTGCTTATAGAACAACTTCATCAAACATTTAGCGAAAATACCCTGAAAAATACCGCAAAGTACCCACTTATTGCGCACGACGAACAATGGCCAAGCCCGTGTGAAGTTGGCGAGGTTGACGAGCAAGGAAACATTCAATGGCAGGGCGCGCGTCAGCAACCTGCAGGTTCGCTTAATGATTTAGCCAGTGCACTTGAGCTTGAGTTTCCAAAAGAGCTTAGCGAGCTATATGGGCATATGTACGGTGGAAGCATTTCAGCAAGTATTGATGGGCATCAGGTTGAATTACTACAAGCATGGAACGAAGAAGACTTTAATTTGTTACAGCAAAATATAACGGGTCACGTTTTAATGAAACGCAAGCTCAAGCAGCCAGAAACGGTATTTATTGGTTTAACAGATCAAGATGATTTACTAGTGAGTGTATTGGTGCACACTGGTGAAGTATGTTTAGAGCACGTAGGCAAAAAAACACACCATGTACTTGCACCTAACATTAATGCTTTTTTAAAGGCATTAGAGGTTTAAAACGTGTTTAATAAATCAGCTTAGCGTCATCACTAAGCTGATTTTAAGCGCTCATTAAAGTGGTTACTGAAAATCCCACGATATATTAGACACTAAGCCACACGGCTCACACCTAAAGTCGAATAACCCAAACCACGACTCAGGTAATTTCCAATCGCCATTGCAGCTAGGGCATTTTCGTTCAAGTTCAGACGCTTTATCTACGCCGCCTACACGGTACAAATAATAATAGGTTGGCTTTTTAGTTAAAAAACTAATTCGCTTTGTTATGTCTTTTCCGCGTCTGTATAAGTCGCTTTGGATACTCGATATTTCTTCAAGTGCCGGAAACTCACAACGGGTTGCGCCATTAATTTGAATTTGATCGCAGGCTTGCCAATCTTCTTGCCATTTTATAAGCGTTTTATAGTCACCATTAGCAATTGCCGGAATACGAAATAGCGGCACAGGCAAAAAGTCATCACCACAATAAAGCGGGCTGCACGTATGCACATAGGTTGTATATAAAATATAACTTGATGGTTCTTTGCAGCAATCAGCGCCGTTGGAGTGAATATCTTGTCCGATCACTTTTACTTTTGGCGCAAGTAGCCCAGCACTATGTAACTTTTCGATACTGTGCTTAACAAACGGGCTGTTATTTAGCGGGTGCATTGCATCTTCAGTAGGGCACATTACACGGGTAATAAAAAATCCATCTTTTAAAACGGTTGGAAATTCTTCGCCCATTATTTGACCATTAAAACGCAGTGCATTTACTAAGCGATTTATTGCTTGTTCGGCTTGTTCTAGGGTGGTGTCTTGGTAGCAATCAAAAGTTAAATCAACAACGAACATTTATAGTCTCAAATTATTTTTGTTCTAGCAGTGCAAGAAGTTTATCGAGTTTTTGCTCAATTCTATCTAATTGACTTGTTTTAAGCTCAGTATTATCTGACTGCTGTGGGTTTCTCATGAAGTTATTAATTGAATCAGGATTGTTTTTATATTGGCTTACTGCTGCAATAATCATCGGCATTGGAACCGGTTGTGCCAAACGGCTTTTAGTTAGTGCTACAGTAGGGGTTTTGCCTTCATCAAGAAGGGCTTTAATTGCATCAAATACAACTGAATTCATTAGATATATAACTCTTTAATAAAATAAATACGCAGCATATAAATGCTGCGCAGATGCTATGTTAGCAATAAATAAGGGAGGGTACATTAAATAAAATTACTTACTTTGACGAATGCGTACATCTAACTCGTCAATTACTTCACTCCAATCACCGTCTTGTGCAAGCGATTCAGCTAAAAAGTGCTGTTGTGCCTCATCCCAAAAAGAAGCTTCTTGGAGTAGTGTTGTGTCTTCTAATTCATGTGAGGCAATAAATGCATCTATTTGTTCATCAGAATTAGGTAATCCAAGCTGTGCAAATAGTGTATTGATGTCGTGTTTAGTCGTATCCATGATATTGCTCCTTTAAACGAATGAAAACTTATTCTAAGGATTAACTCTACTCCTAGCTAGTTAAACTCTCGCTGAATTTACGGTTAATAATTTTAGGTATATAGTTAGGTATAAAGTTAAACAGTCTACAGCTAAAATAATAAAGGAAATACAATGAGTGTAACCACGCCAGCTGATACGTTCAGCGTACAGTATTTAGCCGCAGAAGATATTAGCACTGCAGCAAGCCTAATTTATCAGGCTTATCATGACGATCCTGTATTACAAAACATGCTTAGCTACAATGACGAAAATAAATCAGTATACGAAAAAAAATTACGATCATTAATTCGCGAAGAGCTCAGTAGTTTTTGGCAAGAAAAGCAGCCATTAATTGGTTTATACCGCAACGATAAATTAAAAGCAGTAGCGTGTGTATTTGAATCTAATAGCCAATTACAAGCGCAGCGTTATTGGCACTGGCGTTTAAAATTAATGCTGAGTGCGGGCTACTTACAAACAAATCAATTAATAGATAAAGAACAAACAATTAGAGATGCCCTTAAAGAGAAAGGCAATTACTACTTTTTAGCTTTTATTGCCGTAGATCCACATTTTCATGGGCAAGGGTTTGGTCGTTACTTACTACGAGGGCTTGATGATTTAGTTAAATGTAACGCTGAGTCAACGGGGATGGCTGTATTTGTAACGCGTAGAGAACACACTGAATTTTTTAAAACCGAAAAGTTTGAAGCATTTAAACACCTTACTTTTAACCAAGTAGAGGGCGAGTTACTATTTAAATCAATAATTGAGCCAACTATTTAAAATTATGATGTAAGCCAATGCGCCCAAACGGACATAAGGCCGTGAGATATATCTCACATTATCGTGAGCATTGTCAGTTAAAGGCTATTAATAAGTAGCCTTTTTTCATTCAAGTTATTGTTATTTAAAGTTTATTTTTATTTTTCATTTTTGTGACGTTTATTTATTTAGTGTTAAGTCCTACTTCTCCCCCCTGATTGCTTTAAACTTCTCTTTGTCAAGACGACATAGCTCAATGATTGAGTTACTGCCAAGGATACGGAATAGGCAACATAGCGGACGCTAGCAGGAAGCATAAAGGACAAGCTAAAACGGATACAAGGAAGAATAAGGAAGTGCATGAAGCACTTAGTAGCTAGGAGTTACTTTAGGATAATCACGGATGACGCTACAGGAAGTAGCAGGAGCGTTAGTTTACGTAGGACGGCCAAGATGGCAAGTGGACATTGCAGGATGCAAAAGTGGCAGGAGCTACTTTAAAGGATTACCAGGGATGATGCTACGGGATGTAGCTAAACGATAGATTTCGTGGGTTTGCCAAGATGGCTATGGATATTGCAGGATGCAAAAAGTGGCAGGAGCTACTTAAAAGGATTACCAGGGATGATGCTACAGTATGTAGCCAAACGATAGATTTCGTGGGTTTGCCAAGGTGGCTATGGATATTGCAGGATGCAATGTGAGGGTAAACAAGGTTGTTTACTCGTTCAGGGGATGATAATACGGATTTAAGATAATGGATATCTAGCAGGATGCAGTCCAATTGGGGCGTAACTTTAGTTACGCCTTAGTTTTTTGTGTTGAATTAAGTTTATCAACTTAAGACAAATACTCTTAAAGTATATTCAGTTTTATATTTTATGCGGTGGAACAACCACACTTTTCAAAAACTCATTTTCCATAATTAACACACCTTGATAAGCATTTTCACCATCGCTTGAAAATTCAAATATAAATTCACTTTTGATGCCTGGCTTGCCGTTCTTTAAAAAACCAAAGCGGCGTTTTGTGCATGCAACACTCATCAACTGCACCTGCAATTGCTCACTTTGACGTTTAGCATGAACGTTCGCCGCTTCAGCAACCTTTCGGTTAAGCCAAAATAAGTAAATTACACTACCAATAAGTATGAACGTCCATAAACTTGCCATTTAAGAGAATAACCTTCCAATTGCACGCGCGAGGGTTTCGCTACGATTTTCTTTACGTAATAAGCCTAATAAATGCGGGCGAATAGTCGGTATTGCAACTAAGTCAGCAAAAATACTTGGAAACAATTCTTCAATTTTTTGATGATGTGCGCAATTATCCATAAATACATGTAAGCGTTCAGGGTTCTCTAATTGCTTAAAACACCGCCCAGCTATTGTTAGTAACACGTCAGAGTCGTGCCTTACCGGCGAGCTTAGTACAGTATCAACTAATTGAGCGCATAACCCTTGAGCTTGACCTTTTGAAACAGATCTTAGTGCTGCGGTTATAGCTAATGTATCGTTATTACTAATTGCGGTCTGTGTGTAATCAACAAGTAACTCACTCATTGATGTTGGTATTTCAACGTGTTCAAGCATGGCACTGAGTGGTTGCAGTACTTCTATAGGTAAATGCGCCCATGCTTTTTGCAAATTACTTAAGTTTGTATCGCTGTCTAAGCGTAGTGCAAAATCGGCAATACCCTGCAGTGCAACACCTTGCCAATTATCAAAACCAATTTTACCGCTAAAGTATAACTGTGCATGCTCGTAATACTGAGATGCAGGCTGTTTTAATAGTACTTTTACTTGGGCGTTAAATGCCGCTAATTTATTTGCGTTTGGTGTAAAAACATAAGGGTTATTATCAAGTTTTCCATCGGCTTGCTCACCTGTGATTTCAGTACCTAGCGCTTGAATAACCATATCAGCAAAGTGATCGCGGCTAGCACTTACAAGCATACTTTGCTCATCAAGTGGAAACTTTAAAAACCATACATACGGTTCTTTACTGGCTTTAGTATCCCAAAATTGGATAGCGAGCCAAGCATGACCAGCAAGAGGATAAGGGTAAGGCACTTGAGCTTGTTCAATAGCTAAAAATTGTTTTTTATCAAGCTTAGTAATGTGCCTGCCAATATCAAAAGCACGCCACTGAGTACCCGCACCATCTAAAAGCTGACCTAATGTAGCTATTTGATCACTCATTGTTTTCTCAACTGTTTTTACTGCAAAATTACATTAATTATACGTCATAGCCGCCTATGAGGGAACAGGGTATAATTGCATTACATATATAAAAGAGGGTGGTTATGTACCAGCAAACCCAAACTTATTTAGTGCAGCTAACGGCACTTTTACAAAAACACGCGCTTTGGCAAAGTGAGCCAATAGACGCTGATGCACTACTTTCAAATACTCCTTTTTGTCACGATACAATGGCGTTTGAGCAGTGGTTACAATTTGTATTTATTAATAAAATACAGCAATTAATAACACATAAACAACCACTGCCTCGTAACTTTGCTATTGCTCCTATGGCGCAAATGACACTTGTGAGTAAAGCAGGGAGCGATGAAATAATTGAATTACTAACAGCCCTTGATACCTTTTTAGGAGAACCAAATGAGTGAGCGTCCGGCGCCTATAGAATATGGCGAGCTGACTATTTTGTATCAAGATGAAAACTATGTGGCTATAAATAAGCCTTCAGGTTTATTAGTGCATCGCTCGTTTTTAGATAAACACGAAACCCAGTTTGCCATGCAAATGCTGCGCGACCAACTAGGGCAGCATGTATTTCCAGTACATAGGCTCGATAGACCTACGTCGGGCGTATTGCTGTTTGCACTGAGCTCTGAAGCAGCTCGCGATATGAACCAGCTATTTATTGAAGGTACTATTGCTAAACGCTATTTAGCCTTAGTGCGCGGCTTTGCGCCAGAGTCAGTATTTTTAGATAAACCGCTTAAAGAAGAACTTGATAAAATAGCCGATAAGTTTGCAGATCAAGACAAAGCACCGCAAGAAGCGCAAACCCAGTTTAATTGCTTGCACCAAGTTGCACTGCCAATTCCTATTGGTAAGTACCCAACAGTGCGTTACTCGTTAGTTGAGTGTTTTCCAAAAACAGGGCGCAAGCATCAAATTCGCAGACACTTAAAGCACTTATCACTGCCTATTATTGGTGATGTAAATCACGGTGATAATCAGCATAATCAATTTTTTAGAGATCATTTTGAGCTAAGACGCTTAATGTTATTTGCAACAGAGCTTAGTTTTGTGCACCCTTATAGTAATGAATCAATAACAATTAAAGCGCCACTAGGTGAAGACATGCTTGAAATATGTAAGCAGCTAGGTTGGCCAGAGCAAGAAAAGGATTATTAATGGCACATATTAGTATTTTTGTAGGCAGCGTTAATGGCGGTGCAGAGCGTTTAAGCGATGAAGTTGCAACCACAATTGAGCAAGCGGGTCATACTGCTACAGTAATTACTGAAGCATCACTTGATGATATAAAAAATGCATCGCATATTTTAATTGTTACCTCCACAACAGGGCAAGGTGATGTACCGAGTAATTTGGCAGGGTTGTACTTTGCAATGAATAGCACTTTCCCAATGCTTACCGATAAACCGTTTGGTGTAATTGCAATGGGTGACAGATGTTACGGCGATACATTTTGTGGCGCAGGGCGAAGCTTTGACGAGCTACTTCGCGATTTACAAGCAAAGCCTGTGGGCAACCGCCTAGAAATAGATGCATGTGAAGATTTTGAACCATGGCCGGTAGCCGAGCCTTGGTTAAAAGTATGGCTAGAAAAACTACCTGCTTAATCCTTAACGTTAAAGTATTAAAAAAGGAGCGCATGCGCTCCTTTTTACTTTTTTACTTTTAATATAGTTTTATAAATTAACTACTTCTGACATCTACTTTAAGTTTTAGCTTTTGGCCAGGTTGTAAGTATTTTTGACCGGCTAAATTATTCCACTTAATAATTTCGTTAACGCTTAGATTAAACTTAGACGCAATACGTGCAAGTGAGTCACCACGGCGTACTTTGTATGTAATAGTACGGTTGGTACTTGCCGTTGCTTGTGGTTTATTAGCTGACTTATACACAGTTAGTTTTTGATTTAGGCGCAGTACAGAGTTTTTCTTTAGCTTATTCCATTTAGCCAGCTCATCCATAGTTACGTCATATTCGCGGCTAATGTCCCATAATGTATCGCCACTTTTAACTGTGTGCGAAAGCTTTGTGCGAGTTGCTTTATTAGCAGCTAAACGCATCTGCTTTGGTAAATGCTCGCTATTTATAGCGCCATCAGTAAGCGGGACTAATAACTCTTGGCCTACTTTAATCGTATTTGATTTGAGTTTATTAAGCGATCGGATTGCACTTGAGCTTGTTGTAAACTTTTTGGCAATTACCGATAAGCTGTCGCCTCGAGCCACAATATAACGCTGCCAGCGTAATCTGTTTTTAACATCAGTGTTTGCTAGTTTTTGGCTAAATTCCTCTGCTTTATCAACAGGCAATAATAAAGAATGAGGGCCATTAGGATCAGTTGCCCAGCGGTTAAAACCAGGGTTTAATCTGTATAACTCAGTAAGCGTCATATCAGCCATATCAGCAGCAAGCGCTAAATCTATTTGCGATCCAACATCAACCACTTCAACCACTTGTGCATTAATTACTGGTTGCCATGTAACGTTAAAATCATCTGAGCGTTTTAATAAATCGGCAAGTGCTAATAACTTTGGTACGTAGGCTGTTGTTTCGCTAGGTAAATCAAGAGACCAAAAATCGGTAGGTAAATGCTTTTTACGATTCTTTTTAATAGCGCGCATCAAGCGCCCTTCACCCGAGTTGTAAGCAGCAATCGCATTTAGCCAATCGCCTTCAAGTGTTTTATGTAAATACGATAAGTAGTCAAGTGCTGCGCGAGTCGACTGCACTATGTCGCGACGACCGTCGTACCACCAGTTTTGTTTTAAATCGAATCGCTCACCGGTTGCAGGCATAAACTGCCAAATGCCCGATGCGCTGCGATTAGAATAACCAAACGGGTCAAATGCACTTTCTACAATAGGCAGTAGTGCAATTTCGATTGGCATTTCGCGCTTTTCTACTTCTTCAACTATAAAGTGTAAGTAAGGTTCTGCACGTTTAGAAATACGATCTAAATAAGCTTGGTGGCGAGCGTAATAATTACGTTCAGTAACAACAGGGCGGTTTTGCGGTATTTCGATAGAAAGTTGGTAGCGAATTCGCTCCCATACATCATCAAACACGGGAGCTTCTTGCTCATCAGGGTCAACTTGCTGATATTGTGCGTTTACCATCAATGCATTGTTAATGTCGTTAGGACTTGCGCCTTCGAGTTGTTGGTTTGCTTGCGTGGCGACTTGAGAGTCTGAGTCTAGAGTTGTCACAGTTTGACAACCACTTAGCGCTAACGCCAAGGCTACTAATAGGGGAGATTTATTCATAAATACCAATACATCGGGTAAAAAACTCGGCG
>NZ_PJBR01000127.1:0-6617 GCF_002863625.1 Pseudoalteromonas sp. MelDa3
AATAATAAAAAAGGATGCCTAAAGCACCCTTTTAAAAATCTTAAAATTACTTATTGTACTAGCTCTTGTTCACTAAACTCTTCATCAAACATTGGGCTTGATAAGTAACGCTCAGTTGCACTCGGTAGGATAACAACAATATTTTTATCTGCGTTTTCAGGTTTTTCAGCAATTCGCTTAGCTGCAACAACCGCAGCACCTGACGAAATACCGACTAAAATACCTTCTTTTTTCATTAACTGATGCGCCATTGCAATTGCGTCTTCGTTAGATACAAGCTCGGCACCATCAATTAAGTCCATATCTAAGTTGCCAGGGATAAAGCCTGCACCAATACCTTGGATTTTATGAGGGCCAGGTTTAATTTCTTCACCGGCAAGCGTTTGGCTAATAACAGGAGAGTTAGTTGGCTCAACAGCAATAGACTTAACGTTTAAACCTTTTTCTGTTTTAAGGTAGCGGCTAACACCTGTAATAGTACCACCAGTACCTACACCTGCTACAAAAAAGTCTACTTTGCCGTCAAGTGCATCGTAAATTTCTGGGCCTGTTGTTTCAAAGTGAATTTTAGGATTTGCAGGGTTTTCGAATTGTTGTAATAAAATATACTTATCAGGTGCTGTTGCTTGAATTTCTTTTGCTTTTTCAATTGCGCCATTCATACCTTTAGCACCGTCGGTAAGTACTAGATTTGCACCTAATGCTTTTAATAGCTTGCGACGTTCTAGGCTCATGGTGTTTGGCATAGTAAGCGTTAACTTGTAACCACGTGCAGCTGCAACAAATGCAAGTGCAATACCAGTGTTACCTGATGTTGGCTCTATAAGTTCTTTACCTTCAACAAGCTGACCTGACTTTTCAGCTTCCCAAATCATTGATGCACCAATACGGCATTTGATACTAAAGCTTGGATTACGAGATTCAACTTTAGCGTATACATTCCCACCCGTAACACGGTTAAGTTTTACTAGCGGCGTATTACCAATAGTTAGTGAGTTATCTTCAAAAATAGTAGACATAATGTTCCTTTGGATACAATCTGATCAACGTGCTAATAGCATTTGCTACTAACTATACATACACACTTTACTGTGAGTTTAAAAAAACTAAAGTAAAGTTTGGCTATAACATATATTTATTGGGCTTATAACCAGTCGAAATAAAAATCAATTATTAACGGTGCTTTAGTTATTGTAGGTGCGGGCTTAATTTGAGATTTAAAGAGTAAAAACTCGTTTAGTCAAAAAATGTTCAAAAGAGCTCTAGATTAAGCTGTATTTGTTCGTTATTTGCGCACATGAATGTAACTTGAATAGTTTTATCACACAATGCGTCTAAAACATGATAAAAACACGTATCTAAATTCAATTAAGCAATCACAATGAAGTTAATCTTAAAATTAATTGCCGGTATTGTGGCCGGTATCTTAGTCGGACTATATGTACCTATAACTGGTGTTGAACTTTTATTTACAGTAAAAGAGCTGATTGGTCAAATTATCTCCTTTACCATCCCTCTTATCATTTTATTTTTTATTGCATCGGGTATTGCTGGCCTACCAAAAGGGTCTGGTCACTTACTTGGTAAAACAGTAGGGTTTGCTTACAGCTCTACCATTATTGCAGGTACGCTTGCATTTTTATTAGTAAGTGCTGTTATACCTTTTTTAAGTGGTGGCATTACATTTGAAGCAGAAGTTGCTACTGAAATAGGTAGTTTTATTGATTTAGAAATTCCACCTCTGATGGGTGTAATGACCGCATTAGTGACTGCTTTTGTATTTGGTATAGGCATGAGCCAACTAGAACTTGATACGCTTAAAAAGGTGTCTGATCAGGGTCGTGATGTAGTGGACGGGTTATTATCGAAAGTAATTATTCCAGCTTTACCATTTTACATTGCTGGCGTATTTGCCGAAATGACGGTGGCAGGCACTGTGGTAGATACGTTGCAAACATTTGGTGTAGTACTAATTGCAGCGCTTGTTATGCATTGGTTATGGTTAAGCGTTTTATATATAGCGACAGGTATATTGTTAAAACGTAATCCAATCGAATTAGTTAAAAATATGCTACCAGCTTACTTTACAGCGTTAGGTACTATGTCAAGTGCAGCAACGATTCCAGTATCGCTTCAATCAAGTAAAGCAAATAACGTTAAAGAAGATGTAGCTAACTTTACAGTGCCACTTTGCGCGACTATTCACTTATCTGGCTCAACTATCACTATAGTAACCTGTGCAATGGCTGTTATGTTTTTATCGCCAAGCATGGAAGTTCCTTCATTAATGGGTATGCTACCGTTTATTATGATGTTAGGTGTAGTAATGATCGCAGCACCGGGTGCTCCAGGTGGTGCAGTCATGTCGGCGCTTGGTTTATTAACAAGTATGCTTGGGTTTAATGAAGGTGCTGTTGCATTAATGATTGCACTTTATTTAGCACAAGATAGCTTTGGTACTGCGTGTAATGTAACGGGTGATGGTATCATTGCGTTATGGGTTGACAGATTTAGCGAAAAATCGTCATCTTAAACTATTAGAGCGAGGCAATAATATTAATTATTGTTTCGCTTTATGTATGTTACTGTGGCAAATTAATTTAATTAAATTGCATGTTGTTAGGTAAGTGAGGATGTTCCATTGATTAATGTACTTTTAGTTGATGACCATGAACTTGTACGAACAGGAATCAAGCGTATTCTTGATGACGTACGAGGGTTTAAAGTAATTGGCGAAGCTAAAACTGGCGAAGAGGCTGTACAGTTTTGTCGTCAGCATGCGCCAAACATAGTATTAATGGATATGAATATGCCAGGCATGGGCGGATTAGAAGCGACTAAAAAGATTTGTCGTTACTGCCCAGATGTAAAAATTATTGTGCTTACTGTTAATTGTGAAGACCCGTTTCCGAGCAAGGTAATGCAAATTGGTGCACATGGCTTTTTAACTAAAGGTGCAGGCTCTGACGAAATGGTTCGTGCCATTCGTTGTGTTCATGCTGGTCAGCGTTACATTGCACCTGAAATTGCACAGCAGATAGCGCTTGCACAAGTGACAGGCCGCACAGATGAAAACCCTTTTCAGAGTTTATCTGAGCGCGAACTGCAAATTATGCTTATGATCACCAAAGGTGAAAAAGCACAAAATATAGCTGAACGCTTAAATCTAAGCTCTAAAACAGTAAATAGCTATCGTTACCGTATGTTTGAAAAGTTAAATGTAGGTGGTGATGTTGAGCTTACCCATTTAGCTATTCGTCATAAAATGATTGATATAGACGTTTCGTACTAACTATAATTTATGTCTGAATTCGATCACGTACATTTTCTCAAAACGCTATCAAGTGAGCCGGGCGTATACCGCATGCTTGATAGTGACAACCAAGTTATTTATGTTGGTAAAGCAAAGCATCTAAAAAAGCGTGTGAGCAGTTACTTTAGAAGTAACATTACCGATAGCAAAACACGCGTTTTAGTGAGTAATATTTGTAACATTGAAGTCACCCTCACCAATACTGAAACCGAAGCGCTGCTGCTTGAAAATAATCTAATAAAAAAATATCAGCCTCGGTACAACATATTATTACGCGACGATAAGTCGTACCCCTATATTTTACTAACTAGCCATAAACACCCTCGTTTAGCATTTCATCGTGGCAGTCGTAAAATTAAAGGTGAGTACTTTGGGCCTTTCCCAAGCGCAGGAGCGGTATCTGAAAGCTTGCGCTTAATGCAAAAAATATTTCCTGTTCGTCAATGTGAAGATGCTTATTACCGCGCAAGAAGTCGCCCGTGTCTGCAATATCAACTTAAACGTTGCTCAGCTCCATGTGTAAATAAAGTAACTGATGATGATTACAGTGAGCAAGTTGACTATGTTCGTAAATTTTTAACGGGTAAATCTCACGAAGTTATTGCTGATTTAATAAAAAAAATGGAAGCAGCCAGCCTGCAATTAAACTTTGAATTAGCGGCAAAAGTTCGCGACCAAATAATGCTACTTCGTAAAATGCAGGAGCAACAGTCTATTTCTGGTAACTTTGCAGAAATGGATGTTGTCGGTTTTGCGCATTTAAACGGGTTAAACGGCATTCATTTATTAATGATCCGCGATCATAAAGTACTGGGTAGTAAAACCTATTTTCCAAAAGTACCTAAAGATTCGAGTGAGCAAGAAATATTGACTTCATTTTTAGGACAGTACTATTTAGCGCCAGGAGCAACAGGGCGTATTGCAAAAGAAATCATATTACCGTTTGAAATAGAAGAGAGCGGGGCACTCGGCGAAGCGCTTACACAAATAAGTGAGCGCAAAGTAATCCTTAAAGTGGTTACTCGTGGTGAGCGTGCGCAATACTTACAACTGGCCAATAAAAATGCATTAAACAGTATTGCGGTTAAACAAAGTACCCAAGACTCTATTAATAAACGTTATGCACAATTAAAAGCAACACTGCGACTTGACGATATTACCCGAATGGAGTGTTTTGATATAAGCCACACCATGGGGGAGAACACCGTTGCAAGTTGTGTTGTATTTGACTCACAAGGCCCAAATACAAAAGAATATAGGCGCTACAACGTAACAGGTATTACAGGTGGCGATGATTATGCTGCAATGGAATTTGCACTTAATAAACGCTATAACAAGTTAGTAGACGAAGACAAAATTCCAGACGTTATCTTTATTGATGGCGGTAAGGGGCAGTTAGGACGCGCTGAGCAGTATTTTTCTAATTGGCCGCACACAAAAATGCCTTTATTAGTCGGTGTTGCAAAAGGAACGAGTCGCAAACCCGGTCTTGAAACATTATTGATTGACGGTGGACGCAAAACTATTCCGATGGATTCAGATGCACCTGCGCTTCATTTGATTCAGCATATACGTGATGAGTCTCACCGTTTTGCAATTGCTGGGCATCGTAATAAACGACAAAAACAACGAACACAATCACTATTAGAAGAAATAAATGGAGTAGGTTCTAAGCGTCGCCAAACATTATTAAAATATTTAGGGGGCATGCAAGGTGTAAAAGCTGCTAATATAGAACAGTTAAAGAAAGTTCCTGGGATCAGCCCTGACATGGCTGAGAAGATATTTAACCATTTGCATGACAAGGGCTAGCCCTTCATGCGAATATAGCCAAAAAGACATATCCAAGTAGTTATGTGGAATATTCCAAACACACTTACAACATTTAGACTTTTTCTTATCCCCGTTTTTTTGGTGATATTTTATTTGCCTTATAGCTGGGCATTTTTTGCTGCCGCCTTTATTTTTTGGCTTGCATCGATTACCGATATACTAGACGGTTATTTAGCAAGAAAGCTTGAGCAATCAACTCCTTTTGGTGCTTTTCTAGATCCTGTTGCTGATAAAGTAATGGTATGTGCTGCTCTTGTTGCATTAGCCGATCAGTATCAAACTATGTATATGACAATACCTGCTCTTATTATTATAAGCCGTGAAATTATTATATCTGCACTTCGCGAATGGATGGCAGAGCAGGGCAAGCGCGGTAACGTGGCTGTTTCAAACATGGGTAAAATAAAGACGGCTGCACAAATGTTAGCCATTATCGGTTTGATTTGGCAATATGATACGTGGATGAACTATTTAAGTTTTGGATTACTGTACATTGCGACCTTTTTAACCTTGAGTTCTATGATGCAATATTTACGTGCAGCATGGGGTGAATTGACTAAAAATTAACTCTAAATGTATAATAACGCACCGTTTTAGATAAAAAACAAGCAAACAGTTCAAAACTAGCATTTTTTGTATTGACGCGTTTAATAATCTCTGTAGAATGCGTCCGTGTTGAGAGGGCATAGCCCCCGAGATAAACAAAACGGTAATTAATCAGTTACCTGAATGTTCACATAAATCATCATGTGTTAATTCAAATAACTGATAAATAAAATGCGGTACTAGCTCAGTTGGTAGAGCGCGACCTTGCCAAGGTCGAGGTCACGAGTTCGAGCCTCGTGTACCGCTCCAAGTTTATCTTAAGGTTATTACCCCAATGTTGGGGCGGAATGGCAGAGTGGCCATGCACCGGATTGCAAATCCGTTTACCTCGGTTCGACTCCGGGTTCCGCCTCCATTTCAACACTCCACACGCTTTAATTAGCAAACTCGATGCCCGAGTGGTGGAATTGGTAGACACAAGGGATTTAAAATCCCTCGACTAACAAGTCGTGCCGGTTCAAGTCCGGCCTCGGGCACCACTATGTGGTTTAATTGCATTACCAAGTGTAATTTATAAAATGATTAATTTAGAATTAATATGATGCGGTACTAGCTCAGTTGGTAGAGCGCGACCTTGCCAAGGTCGAGGTCACGAGTTCGAGCCTCGTGTACCGCTCCATATTAGTTTTATCCACTTGCTTTTAATAGCAAACTCGATGCCCGAGTGGTGGAATTGGTAGACACAAGGGATTTAAAATCCCTCGACTAACAAGTCGTGCCGGTTCAAGTCCGGCCTCGGGCACCACTTTAAATTATTTTACCAAGATAATTTAAAGTTAATAAAACAGTATTTTGCGGTACTAGCTCAGTTGGTAGAGCGCGACCTTGCCAAGGTCGAGGTCACGAGTTCGAGCCTCGTGTACCG
>NZ_PJBR01000128.1:0-6447 GCF_002863625.1 Pseudoalteromonas sp. MelDa3
AATTTAATAACTAGGTTATTCAGGCAAATAAAAAGGCAGCTTACGCTGCCTTTTTTTATTTTGCTTTGCTTGTGCCCACTTCTACGCGGGTTTTAAGCTTTTGACCTGGTCGAAAAGTCACCACGCGACGTGCCGAAATAGGAATATCTTCGCCTGTTTTCGGGTTGCGGCCTGGTCTTTCTTTTTTGTCTCGAAGATCAAAGTTACCAAATCCAGAGAGCTTAACCTGCTCGCCTTTTTCTAGCGCTGAGCGGATTTCTTCAAAAAACGCTTCAACTAAATCTTTGGCATCTTTTTTATTGATCCCGAGCTTTTCAAATAGGTGTTCAGCTATGTCGGCTTTAGTAAGCGCCATATCTAGTCCCTCAACGATGCATTAAACTGTTCGGCCAATTCGGCCACCACGTTATCAACTACTAGATTGATATCTTTCTCTTCGAGTGTTCTATCAACCGCTTGCAGTGTTAGAGCAATCGCCAAACTCTTATAATTTGGCTCAATACCTTTGCCCTTATACACATCGAATAAGTTTAGGTCAACCAATTGATTTCCGCCAACTTTTTCGATCACGCTTAAAATGTCGCCAGATTTAACGCTGTCTGCCACTAAAATCGCGATGTCGCGGCGATTTGAAGGGAATTTAGACACCCCTTCGGCTTGCGGTAAATTTCTTTTTTCTATTGCTGACATTTCAATTTCAAAAACAAAAGTTGCGTTGTTGATATCTAACGACTTTTGAGCTTGAGGATGTAAAGCACCAAAAAAACCAACCTTTTTGCCATCAACATATATTACTGCTGATTGACCAGGGTGAAGTCCATCTGACTGCTCGGCTTTAATTTCAAAGCGAGTAATGTCATTGGTAATTGCAAGTAAGGCTTCAACATCACCTTTTAAATCGTAAAAATCAACGTTACGTTTTTCTTCAACCCAATGTTCACCATTTACAAGACCCGTAATAACGCCGCCAATAACCGGTACTTGGTAAACACCATTTTCTGCACTTTCGTCGCTTATAAATTTAAGACCATGTTCGAATAAACGAATGCGAGGCTGTTGGCGATTTTGGTTATACGCTACAGACGCTAATAAACCCGGCATTAAACTTACACGCATCGCTGACATTTCAATTGAAATAGGGTGCGGTAATACCATTGCTTTACACTCTGGGTGTAAAATAGCTTGTGCTTTAGGGTCTACAAAGCTGTATGTAATTGCTTCTTGGTAACCACGAGTCACTAACGTATTACGGAACTTGCTAAGTGCAATAGTTGCTTCGTTATGTGTCGTCATTTTAAGTTTTGCAGTTGGTGCAACATTTGGAATGCTGTTGTAACCGTAAACACGTGCTACTTCTTCAATTAAATCTTCTTCGATGCGAATATCAAAACGGTAGCTTGGTACGTCGGCACTCCAGCTTTCATTTTCTACTTTAACATCAAGACCTAAACGCGTAAGAATATCTGTTACTTTAGCATCTTCAATATGATGACCAATAACACGGTCTAAACGTGCACGGCGAAGACGTACTTCAGTCACTTTTGGTAATTTGTCAGCCGCAACAGCTTCAACTACAGGACCTGCTTGACCACCTACAATCTCAAGAAGAAGTGCTGTTGCACGTTCCATTGCATCATGTTGTAGAGCAAAATCAACACCGCGCTCATAACGGTGTGAAGCATCAGTGTGTAAACCGTAGCTACGTGCTTGCCCTGCAATTGCTACAGGATTAAAAAATGCGCTTTCAAGTAATATATCAGATGTTTTATCTGTAACACCTGATTGTTCACCACCAAAAATACCTGCAATTGCAAGTGCTTTGTTATGATCGGCTATCACAAGTGTTGTGTCGTTTAATTTAGCGGTGTTACCGTCTAATAAAACGAGTTCTTCACCTGCGTTTGCACTACGTACTTTAATACCACCTTCAATCGCATTTAAATCAAACGCGTGCATTGGGTGACCAAGTTCAAGTAATACATAGTTAGTCACATCAACTACTGGGTCGATTGAACGTACGCCACTGCGACGTAGCTTTTCAACCATCCAAAGCGGTGTTTCTGCATCAAGGTTAATGCCCTTTATCACACGACCAAGGTAACGAGGACATGCATCTTCATTAACTAGCTCAATTGATACTTTGTCATCAATTGTTGGAGTAACAGCTGGAATATCTAATACGTTTACGTCAATACTATTTAAAACGCCTACTTCGCGTGCTAGACCTTTTATACCTAAGCAGTCACCACGGTTTGGTGTTAAATCAACATCTATAATATTATCATCAAGACCTAGGTAATCACGTAAATCAGTGCCTACTGGTGCATCGCTTGGCAATTCCATAATGCCGTCGCCTTCTTCGCTAATACCTAGCTCAACAAAAGCACATAGCATTCCGTTTGAAGGTTGGCCGCGTAGTTTGGCTTTTTTAATTTTAAAGTCACCAGGCAGTACAGCGCCCACAGTTGCAACAGCAACTTTAATACCTAAACGACAATTTGGTGCACCACACACGATATCAAGTAGCTCATCGCCACCTACGTTAATTTTGGTAACACGCAGTTTATCTGCATCAGGGTGTTGTCCACATTCAACAACTTCACCTACAACTACGCCATTAAATTTGGCAGCAGCAGGCTCAACGCCATCAACTTCTAGACCAGCCATTGAAAGCTGTTCCGAAAGAGCTTGCGTATCAATAGCAGGATTAACCCACTCTCTTAACCACTTTTCACTAAATTTCATTTTATTGTTTCACTCTTAACGGAACTGGTTCAGGAATTTTAAGTCATTTTCGAAAAATGCACGCAAATCGTTTACGCCATAGCGCAACATAGTTAAACGCTCTACACCCATACCAAAAGCAAAGCCGGTGTATTTTTCTGGGTCAATGCCCACAGACTTAAGTACATTTGGATGTACCATGCCGCAGCCTAGTACTTCTAGCCACTTACCGTCTTTACCCATAACATCTACTTCAGCTGAAGGTTCTGTAAACGGGAAGAATGAAGGACGGAAACGAATTTCCATATCTTCTTCAAAAAAGTTACGTAAAAAATCATGCAAAATACCTTTTAGCTCAGTAAAGCTAACATCGGTATCAACCATTAAACCTTCAACCTGATGGAACATAGGTGTATGTGTCTGGTCGTAATCGTTACGGTATACGCGTCCAGGTGAAATAATGCGCAGTGGTGGCTGCTCAGTTTCCATAGTACGAATTTGCACGCCACTTGTTTGTGTACGTAGTACTAATTTAGGATTGAAATAAAAGGTATCATGATCAGCACGTGCTGGATGGTGCTCTGGAATATTTAGCGCATCAAAGTTATGAAAATCGTCTTCGATTTCTGGACCAGATTTAACTTCAAAACCTAACTCACCGAAAAAGCTTTCTATGCGCTCAATAGTACGCGTAACTGGGTGTAAACCGCCAGTAGGCATAACACGCCCTGGTAGAGTTACATCTATAGTTTCAGCAGCTAGTTTTTCTTCAAGTGCTTTACTTGCTAGCAATTCACGCTTTTCGTTGATAGCAGTTTGTACATCTTGTTTAGCTCGGTTTATAACTTGGCCTGCTTCTTTACGTTCTTCAGGTGCTATTTTACCTAACGTTTTAAGTAAGCTAGTGATTTCGCCTTTTTTACCAAGGTAATTAACCCTGATATCTTCTAACTGCGCTATTTCACTGGCACTGGCTACCGCCTCAAGTGCTTGCGCTAATATGTTTTCTAAGTTCATTCGATACCTGATCTTTCACAGAAGGTGATTGCTTAAGAGCGTGTTGGCCTTTCAAGATTGCTTTACAACAGTGTGGTTGGTTATTAAATAAGGTTAAGCATTGGACTGTAGTTTCCTACATAAGTGATGCAATAACGCTAAATAAAGACCAAACACATGCAGTTTGAAGTGTTTATCTCGGAGGCTACGTTCTTTGTTGTTCGAGTTTCGCATATAAATACTACGCTAAAGCCCTCACGACGCGATTAAAGCACTCTTAAGTTAAACAAATTCCAATCAGGAAAGGTAAACACGCTCTGATAATAGCTTATGATAACTGAAAGAAGGGTCTAGATTCTAGACCTACTACAGCTTTAACGTTGATTTTATAAAAGGAATAGTTAATTTTCGCTGTGCTGCCATAGATGCATGATCTAATTTGTCGAGTACATCTAATAAAGCACGCATATCACGGCTTAAACGGGTTAGTAAAAAGCGTGCACACTCATCACTTAATTCAAGGCCGCGCATATGAGCGCGCTTAACAAGTGCTTGTGCTTTATCGTCGTCACTCATAGAACGAATTTGAAAGGTTGTTCCCCACGTTAAGCGAGACTCTAAGTCAGGCAGCGAGATATTAAGCATGCTAGGAAGTAAATCGGCAGTTACTACTAACATTTTTCCGGGTTCGTTAAACCGGTTAAAAAAGTTGAATAGTGCTTTTTCCCATGCATCATTGCCTGCAACTAAATGCACGTCATCAATACATAGAACATCAAGTGCTTCTAAACCGTCTAATACCATAGGTCCAAAGTCAATTACTTCGCGCATAGACAGCAGCATATTAGATAGGCCACGCTCTTGTGCTTTAATGCAGGTTGCATACAAAAGGTGAGACTTACCCGAATCACCTAACCCACATAAATAAGTATACTGAAACTTTTTAGCTAACTTCGAAAAGCTATCTTTTAAATGGTTAACCTCTAACGAATCTTCCCCACCAAAGTACGATGCAAATGTTTCGTCATCCGGCAAGGTAACCGGTAATGCCATTTGCATCGGCTCAGAAGTTAGCATTATGGCGTTATCCATTGATACTCTAAGCTATTTTTATCAACAACATGATAAAAAGCGCGTGGATCCTCATAATCTTTAAATGAGGAGTCTAACCCTAACCCTTTTTTAAGATCGCTTAGGTTACCAGTGTGGTTTAGTTTAAATTCTACAAATTCTGGTGTTTTACGAACAATTTTAACTTGCGTAACAACGCTTAAGTTCAATAATCTTTGCTTTGCTAATTCAACATCAACAAAACTGTGCGTGCCTTTTAATGTTAGCGTGGCCGCGGCTTGTTCATAATAAGCATTTGGATCAATAGCGTACTCGCTTGCAAGGCCTCGAGCTAAGGTATCAATCATTTGGCTCACTATTTGCTGCTTATCGCCCGTTAATCTATTTGAATCAAATTGATCATCATTAGTAAAACGCCAATCTAAAATCCAATTTTCGCTATCTGCTTCTTTATACATTCTTGCTGTAATACTTCGCTCAGCACTGTATCGTCTAGAGGCCTCTTCTACTGGTTCTGAAAAGTTACCCCATACCTCAGGAATACCTACTAAACGTCTATCTTGTAAATCAAGTAATGGCACAACGACAGGCAGACCACGGCGTCCTGCTTTGTCATAAATTAACTGCTCTAATTGCGGGTAACTTTCTTGTGTTACTAATTCTCTGCGCCAATTGTCTTCAATACCTAACCATATTGCGACTAATGGACGTTGTACTCCCCATAAAGGTAAGTTTAACTCTTTGATTAACGCATTGATCTTTCGAGCTTCAAATTTAACAACGAGTTTCAATTGTCCATTTGCTCTCTCGTCATATTCAAACTTAAGCATATAATCAGAAATATCTTTCGTGCGTTGCTGTGCTAATTTATTTTGATCCGCAGTTTCATCACCGCTTACTTTCACTAAAACATTGAGCAAAGCTTTACGACTCGCAGCTAATCGAGTGTCTCGTGTTTTGTCATCCACTTTTAAAATATCTTGATATAGATCAGTTACTTCAACTGCCGACGCAGAAAAACAAAATAAAATGGATATGGCGCTAATTAATAATCTATACACAGGCTGTTAGTTCTTGGTTTTAAACTGATTTGATCCTAAATCAAAGACAGTAACAAAGCAAAATTAAATTTGTTATCTAAGGAAATGAAAGTAATTAGCTTTTATAAAAAATAAAAAAGATTAAATATGAATAAGATAGTTAAGTGAGTAGTACGCTATTCACTTACGTTTAACTTTACTACACTTTTCAAAACGCGAACCTTCCGGGTCTAGTTTGATCATTAAGGTATTAAATGTAATTACTCAATTATGTTACGGTATAGATTATTCGTTATTGGCTCACGTTTTACTTTCTGCAGACGTAAAAAAATCGTTAGATACGGGCTCTCTACAATATGAAGTCGGTGCGCTACGCAGTACCCACAGCGGTGGAGAGTCACGTAGCAAATGCTACTGTAGATATTGAGGGGTTTTGTTGTGATTTTAACGTTGGGAGTCGCTGCGCTCGCCCGCCCTACGTGATGGGTGTTGATGTGAGTGTGTATTAATTGTGCGTATTTCACTTTTCTGCAGACGTAAAAAAGCCCGAATTGTTAGATTCGGGCTTTCTACAATTTGAAGCCTGGTAATGTCCTACTTTCACATAGCAAATGCT
>NZ_PJBR01000129.1:0-6427 GCF_002863625.1 Pseudoalteromonas sp. MelDa3
AAATATATAACTTCTCTGGGGCACTGATAGATTTTTTCTTCTCTGAAAAAATACGTGAAAATATTTTTTTAAGATTATTAAGATTTGAAGTAGATTCACTTGAACATGACTTTAATTTTTTGTGTCAGCAGCCTAAAGAAGTTTTTAGCTACTTCGATGGAGTCCTTCTTAAGTTAGTTTCTATGGGGTTATCATATTTACTAAATGGTGGAACTAACATTAAACCTGTTAGCCAAAAAGATGCTTTTAGCCATATTTTCAGCCCTGCAGATTATAAAATAAGCGCCGCTAATTTAGGCCATGGAACTTCGTACCTGATAAAAAATCTAGCTAATATACATATTCATTACATTTTATATTCTATAATTCATTCGCTAAAAGACACTCCGAAAGTTGGTGAGGACATAGAGAAATACCTTAGCTCTATACACTCACTCAAGAAAAAAGGTAACTATATAAATGCCTTCATAGAAGGCACTCATTCGAAGGTAAAGTTTTATGATGTCACATCAATTCACAACTTAATCTTATTTACCAATCTAGACCTCTGTGAAAAAGTTAATAGTAATGATGGAACAGTGACGTTTATGGACTCAAAAAGCCAACTGAAAAATGGGAATTACAATATATTTCATATTGATCCAAAAGTATTTGAAGCATTTTACAAAGACACTTTAACTTCAGAGCAGAATTAATTGAGAATAACGCTCGCATGTATAGCGCTAAAAAAAATGTTCCATTGATACGTGCTTACTTTTTTCAAGCCCAATCCTCGGTTTGGTAATATTTATAAGAGTTACTAGTAACGAAGTCATTATCACAACAAATACCAATTAAAAAACTACGACTCATACACCTGATATGAACCAATACATAACAGGAGAAAGATAATGACTAACCCAACCCAATACCCAGTAACAACAAACCCTACATACAAGCAATATCAAACACTCGCTAGAGTAGATCAGCGACTAGTTATTCCCTACTTAAATGCTATTGAGAAAGTAATGCATGCTGCATGTAGTGAACATAAAAGAACGTTTGCAGTCAGAATTGATTTAAGGCTACCTGCTTATTCAAATACAGTTGATTTAGATAGCAATAAAATTATTACACGATTTATTGCTTCTCTTGAGGCGCAGATTAAAGCAGATACAAAACGTAAAATTCGTGATGGTAAAACTCCACATCCATGTAATATTAGATATATTTGGACTAGAGAGAAGGACGAAGCTCACCATCAGCATTATCATCTTGTACTGTTTTTCAATAAGGACCGGTACCACTGTACGGGTAAAATAAATATAGAAAGCGATAACTTGTTTACCCGAATAGCTAAGGCCTGGGCAAGTGCGTTGTCCTTAACGCTGAATGAAACGATGGAATTAGTTCATTTGCCTGATAATGCACACTATTACCTTGACGCTAATAACCCTAATTTCGCTCAAAACTTCCATGCTCTTTATTGTCGAGTAAGTTACTTCGCCAAACTTAATACTAAGCATTACGGCTTAGGGCAGCGTTGTTTTGGTTATAGTCAGAGGTGATACTTTAACTAAGACCTGTGCTTCTCATAAATTGTTCTAACGCGCTTTTGAGACCTTCAACTAGCTAAATAAGCTCAAACCCTTAGTATATAAGGGATGGCAAGTTCCCAAAATAGCATTACGAGAAGCGCCATTTACACTACAAAAGCAAAAAAAGAACGCACTGCTAAATGCGTTCTTTGTTTACTTCTAATCAAATAAACTCGCTAATCCAGCCAGCAAGCCACTAGCAACAGCCAATGGCACCGTAACAGGTGCAGATGCCACACCTAACCCAACTACTATCGCACCAGATACAGCAGCTCCTGCTACAGCACCAGAGCTTACAGCAATAGCCGTTCGTCCGAGTGACGGCTCACTACTACCGGTTATCTGTTTAGATACTTCATTTCCTACTACACCGCATGTAACGGCTTTTTCTAACGACATAACAAACTTACTCCTATTATATGTAATAAATTTATAGCTCTAACTCTTCAAAGTCTTTATCGATTTCCTCCTGGGTTATTCCAATATAACGCAGTGTTGTTGCTTCAGAGCTATGGCGAAGCATTTTCATTACACGGGCGATGTCTTGGGTTTTGTGATAGAGGTGGTAACCTCGTGTTTTACGCATTGAGTGAGTACCTAGCTTTAAATTAAGCTCTTCACCCACCAGCGCAAATGCTCTTGTAACAGCCCTGCGTGACAAGGGCCGTGTTATTGAACTTTTAGATTGTTGATTACGATACGATTGAAATAAGTAAACATGATTGGCGTGAGTGATACGTACTTCGTGGATAAACGCTAATGCTTTCTGATTTAACTTAATCTCTGCTAGCTTGCCTGTTTTACTCTCAAATATAATTAACCTGTCGTTTTGTATATCCGTAAATTTAACAGACAATAAATCAGATATACGCAATGCTAAGTTCAAACCTATATTCCAAATATGGCTCATTTGCTTAGAACACCGCTTTTCGAGCAAGTAACTAATTAACTTAACTGTATCAAGGTCCTTAATCGCTTGTACTTCAGCCATTACCAACTCCTTAATCAGTTGTAATACTGACCTGGTAGCAACCCGTGTTGTAATAATCAACAAAGTTAGCCACAAACAAGGTTAAAAGGTCCTTCCCCTCTCGTTCACTCAACCAGCCCACCAGCATGTGATATACCCGCTTAATCACAAAGCACACATCAATCTCTTTTACTAATTCAGAATCCGGTCGGCCCTGGTATGAAAAATCAGTAATGTATATAAGCTCCCAACCAATACCCCGTTTTTCTAGCCTTACCTCAACAGGATGAAATCCACCGGCTTTAGCACTGTAGTCTTTATCACGAAAATTAATAGTTAGCGCCTTAGCACATCCTACCGACTCCCCTGCTTTAGCAACTGCATTAACGATCACACCAAACAATGATTCTGGCACGTTTAATCCTGGCACTTGCTTTATTTTAATAGCCATACCCTACTCCCTTTAAATTAAGCCATGCTCAGCGAATGAATAGCTGGTTTCACCAATGATGATGTGATCGACTATCGAAACATCAATCAGTTTGAGCGCCTGCTGTAATTTGGTAGTAATTAACTTGTCGGCCTGTGACGGCGTACTGACGCCTGAGGGATGATTGTGCGCCAGTATTACGGATGCTGCATTTAGCGCTAATACTTCTTTAACTACCTCTCGTGGGTATACGCTTGCTGCGTTAATAGTACCCCTAAATAACTCTTTGTATTCAAGTATGCGGTTTTGGTTATCCAAAAACAGCACAGCAAACACCTCATGCTCAATTAACGCCAGCTTATGTCTTAAATATTCTTCACTGTCTTTCGGACATGTTAAAGCCCCATGCCTAAATTGCTTTTGAGCGATTATGTAAGCTGCTGCTTCAAGTATTTGTTCATCACTTACTGGGTGATCAAATTCGTATAGTGACTTGTTATTTTGCATTGTTATGCCCTCTTAATGGTTTATGCAAAATAGTGATGTATATGTTTAACGCTTTTGTTTCATTTCAGTAAAAAATTACTACCCCCGGAAAGGATATGTACTACTAACCTAACCGGAGAAATCCCATGCGTTTAATCAAATTAAAAGAAGTTTTACATATCACAGGCTTAAGCCGATCTACTGTTTATCGCTTTATGAGTGCTGGTGGATTTCCAATGAAAGTTGAGCTAGGTGGTAACTCTGTAGCCTGGGTAGAAAGTGAAGTTGAAGAATGGATAAGTGAAAAAATAGGGAAAAGGGACACTATAAATACAGCAGCTTAAAATGCTACCCCATAGCGGGGTAGCTTTAATAAAGCCTACTGGTTTAATTCATAGCAAAGTCTAAAGCCGGTTTTTACTCCTTTATATTTGCCAGTACAATCTCGTGGTCCAGATGCCCTTAATACATGAGCGTCGCCATAAAAGGAGGTTAAACTTGCTGAGCGTATACTTACGCCTTCCAATAACCATTCTGCAAAAAAGTTCGAGTCTATAAATTCCAACCCATTTTTTTCAAAATTAGTTAAATTTTCAGGAAACCGTAATGTTAATGCATCAAAGTCACTCTCATTCATGTATGGAGGGTGCCCTGGGTACTGCCTGCCGTCAGGTGTATAAAAGGCCATATAGCCACCGTTTTTAAAGCTGGCATTTGTCCCTAAGTCGTTATCCCTAACAGCTAAGTACTCGTCGTATGCTAGTAATCTTAGTGGAACGTTTGTTTCTTTTTCTGCCCAGCTTACATAAGCTAAAACATCATAAAAGGTACATGTTGCGGCTAAATTTTTATCCGCCTCAGTATTTAACGGGGGTAACGAGTCACCCTTTCTGGTAGAAAAATATTCATGGTTTTTATGTAAAAAATCATTTAGTTCATCTATGGTGATCAGCTCTGAAACCATTAACTCTTTATTTGCTAGCTTAACTTTTTTAAAGCCATACAAGTGCTTATTAGAGCTGCGGCTTTCGATAATATAATCCCCAGAGGTTTCATAATAATTTTGTAATATTACATGTTGCCCTGGGTAATTTTTAGTTAAACCACCATTAGCATAGTAATGTTGCTCTGCTAAGTGGCTGTCTAATTCACGATTACCTTTATAGTTAAAGTACTCCCAACGCTTAAACCGATAATCTTCAATAAAGCTTGGTATATCTGCTCGCTTTAGGTAATCACCGTATATTTGATGTGTAAAAACCTTATCTCTTTGGTTTTTGATGACAAAGTCAAAATTACCGTTATCGTCAGAGAGGAATATAAGGTTCTCGTTATAAGGAATTACATTTACCCATCCCTTATTTGACTGTTGAAACCTTTGATTTAATATCTTTTGTAAAAATTGCGCTGATTTTATATATACCCCAGACTCATCCGAAGACATGCTATTTTCATAATAGACCTCAACATCTGAGCCGAAAGCATGGTCGTAAAAGTTTGTAAGGTTGTTACCAAGTAAATTATAGCAACCACCAATCTCAAACATATTACTAATAATTATCAGATCTGAAATGCTTACCATCACTTCTTCATATTCAGCAGTTTGAGTAGAAGCTTCATTTAAATTATTAGAAGCAGAGTCAAAAAAAGAGGGAAGATTACCCGTTCGCCTTTTTGTAAGTGGGATTTTTGTATTAAGGTCTAAAGATAATAGCTCCTTAAAGCGCTCTTCATTAAAATCTACAAAATAGTGTTCCTTCATAGCCTCGACATATTTATCAAGTTCAAAGCTATCATCACAAAAGAGCTTAATATGCAGCTTTTGAATAAAAATATTTTCCCAATATTTATCTTTAGCTAATACTTCATAAAGATCATGCATATCCCAGGCTAAAACACCTGAAAAATCGAAGTCGTTCCCAGTAAATAACTTACTCGGCATCTGCTCTTTTGAGTAAAACAGCCTTTCAGATACTTGCTGGTGGGTAAATTGCGTGTAGCCTAATTGCATTCCACGGTATTTATGCTCAAGTAAATTAACTCGTTTTTGCAGCTTATGTGCTGCCATAAATGGCTTAAGCTTTTCTTCAAACTCTTTTTCGTAGTTAGCAAACCCGCCTTTAATACCTAGATTTTTAGCTAATATATTAAGCTTTGTGGTATGAGGGATTTTTTCTCTGTCTCTGATAGTTTTTTTAGCTGAGTATTTTAAGTTCTCTGGTGTTAAACCAGTAATTGGCACTATATGAAATTTTTCTAAAGGGATGTATGTAGTTGGAACCGCAGTATTGTTTTTCATTCTATAACCTTAAAAAATAGTTAAAGCCCCGTTGTATATTTTTAACGGCGTACTTCCGGCTACTAAGTCCAAGAATGAAGTGTATATCGTAGGTATGATGTAAAACGATTCGAGTGCTTTGTTTTGTAAGAAGTACATTACAAACCGCAGGTAAGCCTCTGCCCTTGGAACGCAATTTAATTGCAAATACTTTTAATGTCAAATATTTATTGTAGTAATTTAAGAAACAAACCACATCAACTCATTTTGATTGCATCTTTAACTTTGCCTGATATAGTTACTACAAAATAATGATTTAGTATATTTATGACTAATACCGCATTGGATGCACTCACACATGCTCAGAGGGAACGCTTAGCGTTCATAGATTTTAATCTGCAGTACTTTGGCCAAGTTGCAAGAGCTGATTTAATTCAGCGCTTTAAAACTGGCTTAGCCGCGTGCACCCGTGATTTAGCATCCTACAAAGAGCTTGTTCCGCAAAACTTAGTATTGAGTCATACAACCAAAAGCTACCACCGTCTAGAAAGCTTTAAACCTTTATTCAAACATAACGCTGAGAGTATTCTCAGCGCTTTATGCCGTGGTTTTGGTGATGGCTTGTCTAGCGGCAATCAGCCCAGCAGTTATTGCCAAGATGCAACGCGCTTAATACATCCAAATAG
>NZ_PJBR01000130.1:0-6336 GCF_002863625.1 Pseudoalteromonas sp. MelDa3
GACTGAACACTATTTTAAAAATACCTTGAGTATTACTTCAACTCAATTGGCAAATTTGTCTTTAGCGAGTAACAGTATTTTATTATTTAATGCTAAAACACTTGAGCTTAGTGACTTTAATTTGCCCAATTGCTTAAGCCCATTTGAATTAACTATTATAAACCGCCGTAAAAGAGTGCAAGCTAAGCAAGAGTATTTAGCGACGCGGTTATTGTTAAAACACCTTATTAAAGTAGCGCAGCCGCAACATGCGCACGTAGCCCTTAATAAAATGAATACCGAATTTGACGAGGCAAGCTCAAAGCTGCAAATACACGTAAATGGTGATGTTATTAATACCTGTATTTCGCACTCGCATGGTTTGATTGGGGTCGCGCTAAATTTTGATAAAAGTGAGTTTGGTTTTGATATTGAAAAAGTAAGCCTAAAGCGCCCATTTGAAAAGCTCGCTAAGCATTTTTACCATAATGATGAAATTACACTTATCACCAAGCCCACTAATACCCAAGCCCAAGCAGATACGTTTTTTAGAATTTGGACATTAAAAGAGTCACTTGCTAAAGCCACCAGCCGCCCTATTGCAAAATTACTTAGCCCCAATGTGTTTGACGAATTACATAGTGCAAAGCTGAGTGCTTGCAGTAATCGCGTTACTGTAGTTGATAGCAGTGACAGTAATGTTTGTTTTGATGTGAGTGTGGTGCATAAAAAAAGCACCGACTGGCGATGCTTTTTATTAACTGACTTTGTTAAGTGATTTTACTAGGTAATTTTCTTGAATAACGATTACTTACGCAGCAAAATCATTTTCTAATAAACGGCTATGAATAGACTGTACTACGTTATCTGACTCAGTTTGCTCTACTAAAAAGCACAGGTTGTGTTTACTTGCACCGTGACAAATTAATCGAATGTTAAAGTCTTTTAGTACACTCATTAAGTTCATTTCGTGTTGGCGTAATTGAATCTCAGAGCCAATAAGTGCCACCAATGTTAGGTTGTTTTCTACCGAAACATGGCAAAACTCTGCAAGCTTATCTAGGCATTCTTGATCGAGCTCTGGGCGCGAGGCGTTTTGCGCGTTATCAAGTGTTATAGCTACGCTAATTTCAGATGTGGTTACCAAATCTACCGATATATTGTATTCACTTAATAGTGTAAATACGCGTGCTAAAAAGCCACTAGCGAGTAGCATTTCTGGGCTTTTAAGCGTAAGCAATATTTGGTTTTTACGTTGCGTTACTGCGCGTATGCCTGGTTGCTGCGATTTTTCGCGCTCAATCCATGTACCGCCACGCTCTGGCTCGCGGCTAGAACCTACAAACACGTTAATGTGGCTCCGGCTTGCTGGTAAAATAGTCGCTGGGTGCAATACTTTTGCGCCAAAGGTCGCCATTTCGGCGGCTTCGTCAAAGCTTAAACGTGCAATAGGCGTCGCTTTTGCGCACAAACGCGGGTCGGTGCTAAAAATGCCAACTACGTCGGTCCAAATATGCACGCTTTTAGCGTTAATTGCTTCAGCTAAAAGTGCAGCGCTATAGTCAGAACCACCACGTCCAAGCGTTGTTGTTTGGCCGTATTCATCACTGCCAATAAAGCCCTGAGTAACAATTACTTGCTCATCTAATAACGGAATTAAGAATTCTTTAGCAGCTTGCGCTGTAGCTGCAACATTAGGCGTTGCTTTACCAAATTGGCTGTCGGTTTTAAGCACCTTGCGTACATCAAAGCGATCGGCATTTAAGCCTTGTAAACGCAGCACCTGAGCAAACAAATATGACGACAAACGCTCACCAAAGCTAAGTAGCTCATCGTGTTGCTGATCGGTAGTTAGTGACTCTTGAGCCAATGTTTGAAATGCTTTTAGGGTTTCGTTAAAACCAACCGCTAAATCGGCATCTAGCGATAACTCATCTAAAATAGTTTGCTGAATAGCAAGCACGCCGTTTATGTGTTCTTGGCGCTCACTTGGGGTAATACTTGATTTACACAGTGCAACTAAATGGTTAGTTACGCCGGCACTGGCGCTCACGGCAACAATACGTACGCTTTTATCTGCAACAATAATTTCGCTACAGCGACTCATCGCTTCAAAATTTGCAACACTGGTTCCGCCAAATTTGGCAACGATGTAATCTGATTTTGCGCTTAACTCTGTTTGTGGCACTGTTTGTGGCGCTGATTGGGTAGTCATTTAGTCTCCTTTCGCGGTATCCAAACCGCAATAAAACAAGAAGAACTTGGCAAAGGAATGCTTGAAGATAAGTCCACTGCCAGAAGCTCTCCACCTATATTGGTGACAGTTTTGAGGATTCAGCCCCATAAACCGAAAAACAATGACGACGTACCATTATTTTCCTCGGCGAGTACTTCCCTCCTTAATGATCATTGGCTTTCGTCGCCTAACATTAAGTACCTAAGTATCGCACCTCTTCTGAATGCTTTATTAACCAGTGGCTAATAAAACAAAACCCCGCTAAGTAGCGGGGCTTTGAAAGTTATCGTTTAGACGTCTAGCTGTCAAGCGTTTTAATAATTAATAACACTTAAATTAGATAAAACTGCCCATGTAATACGAGCCTGCATAACCTACGGTGTAGCAAATTAATAAATGCAGCGATAAACGCAAGTAGCTCATAAAGGTAAGCGCTTTAACTTTGCTCATGGCAATAATGCCCGCAGCCGACCCAATGATAAGCATTGAACCGCCCACGCCCGTGGCATACGTAAACGACAACCAATGTTGTTGGCTCATTACTATATCGGCTTTTAATAAAGCAGCAGTAAGCGGTACGTTATCGACCCCTGCTGATAATATGCCCATTAAGTAGTTTGCGTATTCAGGTGCCATTACCGTATATAGGTCGGTAAATTTACTCAACATACCAATTTCTTTAAGTGCGCCTACAAGTAAAAGTACACCTACAAAAAACAATAACGTGTCGTATTCTATATCGCGAACAAAATCGATTATGTCTTTGTTTATGTCTTTTTTGCGCATTAAAAATTGCGCTACTAAAAACATGACTGATAAGCCAAACAAAAAGGTGAGTAAAGGCGGTACGCTGTAAATTACACTCAGCGTAAGTGTGCTAATTACAGTAGATAAAAATATAACAGCAATGGTAATGTCGGTTTTTTCAATGCGGGTTTTACCTGCACCAGCAAATTCAACACGCCCTTTCATACCGATAGACAGTAGCGCGGCTAGCAGCATAACGCTTGCAAGTGCTGGCGCTATAAGTAGTAATAAATGAGCAATGGTTACTTTGCCATCTAAAAATATCATTAGTGTGGTTACGTCACCTGTTATTAGCGATACCCCACCTGAGTTAACCCCAAACACAATAAGCGTGGCGTATTTAATGAGCTTTTTAGGTTCAAGTTTTAACGACATAACAACCGCGAGCGATATAAGCGTAGCTGTTACGTTGTCTGAAATCGACGAAAACAAAAATGCAAAACCACCCACCAAAAACATGAGCTTTTTTTCGCTAATACTTTTTGGCATAACGCGGTGCACAATGTTTTCTATAAACCCCTTTGAATTTAAATACGCGACAAAGGTCATTGCAGCCATTAAAAATAGCCATAGAGAGGCAATTTCTAAAATATTTTCATTTAAAAGGTGTTGAATCGTATCGGGGCTTTGCCCGTGTAGAGGGTATATAAAAAGAAGAATCCAGCAAAGCGTACCAAAAAACAGCGTGGTTTTAGCTTTATTGACATGGATTATATCTTCTATAACGATCAGTAAAAATGCAATCGCTATCAGGGTTAGAATAATCGAGGAAACCATGGTAGTTAAACAACCTTTGATATAGTTTTAAAGAACACACAAATAACATTCCATTTCATGTGCCTATTTTCGGCGCGAATTTTAGCACTGCCTCTATGCAAAAACTATTATTAAATGGTCTTAAAAACGAATACTATATACAGACAAGGTTAATTAAAAATACGTAATAATGAGTCTTCTAAAAGAACTCAATAATAAAATACTAGGATGTTGTAACCTCTTATGATCCCAGCTAAAAAGCTGCTAAACACCATAACCGAACATTGGGGTGTATTAGAGCTATTATTTAAACGTTTTAAAATGGCTGACTTTAGCCTAAAAGACGTACAAAACGCGATTAAGCAAAAGCAGCCTATGTGGTCAAACGAACGCATTTATAAAGAAACAAATCGTTTGTTAAACCAAGATATTTTAATCCCACTGGCTAAATCCTCTCAACTTGAAATAAATCGTGCCATTGCTGATTTTGCTACTTTTTTACTGCAAGAAGAGCATTTAGGTTTAGCACAAGAAATTAGCGTATTAGTAGAGGACCTGGCTCGTTTAGGTAACCGCCTAGATAACGCTGGCGAAATAGAAGACTTTGACGATTTACGCCGCTACAGCCGCATTATGGATGATCGGGTGCGTAAAATAATGAAGCTATACGCACACAACGAAAACGCTATCTTAAATATTGTTGAACAAGCTAAATCTAATAATGCGGTGCAATCGCTGCAAAAGCGTTATAAAGCGGTAATAGAAGCGTTTGACGAATACATAGAGCCAATGCTTGAAATGGTTGATATTCGCGGTGAATTTCATGCGTGTTTTACCCTCATTGAAGAGCAAATAAGTAAGCAAATACTGCACATTGAGCACTCAGGTAAAGCGTACAACGACAAACGCATGTTGGAGCAATTACGTACCCGTATACTCGAAATGCATTTAGTGGGTCGAGAAAGCTTACGTAAAAGTGCCGACATGCTTATGCCACTACGTGAGGAGCTACGCCGTAATAACTTAATTACTCGCCAAGCAGCCAAAGTACTTGGGCTTGTACGTAAAAATGGCGTAGACAATATGCTAAGTGCTGTGCAACCACATTTTGTAAGCGACGCGCAGCGATATTCGCTTGGTCAGCAACGCCATATCGTGGCTTACATGGCAAGCTTGGTTGAATTTGAACACGAAGAATACCAATTGCCAGATCAACAAGACGTGCCTGCATTTGTTACGCCTAATATTCCTGACTACAACGATGTTAAAACCAGCTTTGCTAAGCGCTTTAATAAAAAACGCAAAAAGCCACAGCCCTTGCTGCAATTTTTAGACGAAAGCTACCCAGATCTCGATGCCGACGAAATGCTATTTTTGTATCAAAAATTAGTTAGCGACAGCGATATTAAAATAATTCAAAGTGATGAAAAAGCCCGCGTAAAAATTGCCGGTCAGCACTTTTCTTTATATCCATTTAATTCAGAGCCTCAGCCAGATTCAAAGGCAGGTAAATAACTCTTATGATAGAAACCACTACAACACACATAAACTTAAACGAGCTAACTCATCTACAAGCCATTAATAAAAAATTAGTAGCGGGTTATCACATTTGCGAGCAAGACAACGTAATGTGGCAAGAGCTTGACCAACACATAGAAGACTACACCGCCCTATTTACCGCCCTAGGTCACGATTTAAAACGCGATAGCCGTGGCTTTTATTATTTTGGTAGCGACGAAAGCACACCCAATATGGGCAAAATATCTCGTGCTATCGCACTCACCATTTACATTTTAATTGAGCACTACGCCAATACGGGTAAAGACCCAATGCGCGCATTGTTTGACGACGTAAACGATTTAGAGCTTATGCAAACGCTGGTGCAAATTAACAAACATTTGTTTGATCAGCTTGAGATATTTTCGGGATCTGATTTGCGCAAAGACGTTTACCTGCGCATGGTGCGCTTAGGTTTAGCCCGTGAAGTAGAAGGCGGCTTTATGCTACAAGCGCCAATTCACCGCTACATAGATGCACTCATGGAAGTAAACGAAGAAACCTATATTACAGAGGACGAGGAATGAAAAATCTATACGGACTAAGTAAACTCGCCCTACTTAACACCGCAGGCTATGCAAAATGTGTGATCCCGCTTGATAAAAGCAGCTCTATTTGCGCGCCCAATAACACAGGTAAAAGCTCGGTTATTAACGCCCTGCAGTTCCCGCTTATTAACGATTTGCGCTTAACAGAATGGGATGGACACGATTTAGATGAAACCCGTAAGTTTTATTTTTCATCCGATCAGTCGTACATTTTACTAGAAGCTAACTTGCCTCATGGCTCGGTAGTAATAGGCGTTGCGGGACTTGGTAAAATTGCCGGTTACGCGCATCAGTACTTTTGTTATCAAGGAAAGCTTGATTTAGAGCAGTACACGCAAGGTAAAACTATTATTAAATTTACCAAGCTGTTCAACCATTTAAAATCGCTTAACTACAACCCTATTGAGTTAAAAGCACAAGAGTTAAACGCGCTACTTACTGGCGGCGCAACCC
>NZ_PJBR01000131.1:0-6304 GCF_002863625.1 Pseudoalteromonas sp. MelDa3
TTGAGCCGCAATCGACACATCAAACACACCTGCTGCGCGTGCTGCATCCATTACTTTTATTAAAGTATCGGTTGTTGATTTTTTGTCAGCTTGAATAACAACACTACCTTGCGGGTTTTCAGCTTTTAAACGCTCAATATTGGCTTGCACTGCACGTATATCAATTTGACGTTTGTTAATCCAAATTTCACCCGTGTCAGAAATCGCCACTAATATGTTTGCACGTTCTTTTTTAACAGCTGTTGCTGCTTCAGGGCGGTTTACGTCAATACCCGATTCTTTTACAAACGACGCTGTAACAATAAAGAAAATAAGCATGATAAATACAACATCTAACATAGGTGTCATGTTTATTTCTTCAGCTTCGTCTTCTTGCATTAAATTACCTAAAGGGGCTCTCATTTTTTATTCTCCTAGGATGAACGGCTTTAAATGGGCCGCTTATCAAAATTTTGCTTAATGGTCTAAAACCATGCTGTCTTGTAGTAGCTCTACTTCTCGCTTGGCTTTGCGTTGTAAATACGTTGATGCAAATACACCCGATAACGCACCTACCATACCCGCCATTGTTGGAATAGTTGCTTTAGATACACCCGATGCCATTGAGCGCGCACTGCCTGTGCCTGTAATTGCCATCACATCAAATACTTCAATCATTCCTGTTACTGTGCCTAATAAACCAAGCAACGGACATAACGCCACCATCACATTAATAAGCGGTAAGTTAGCGTTAAGACGCATACTTGCTCTCGAAATCATTGCTTGGCGTATTTGCTCAGCATTCCAGCTATTACGCTCACAGCGAGAACTCCATGTGCTTTTAGCGTCTTTTTTATAACCACGAAAACCATTAAAAAAATAAATAAATCGCTCGAGTATCAATAACCACATCGCGAAGATTAACACCCCAATGACCAAGAGAACTTGGCCACCAGTGTCGAGAAAATCACGGATAGCATTGATTGAGTCAATCAATAGCACCATGGCTTATTCTCCTTTCTCACTTCGCTCTGCAATAATACCGGCGCTTTGCTCTTGTAATATAAGCAGTAAACCTTTTGAGCGAGTATTAAGTAGGGTGTAAATAAATACAGTTGGTATTGCAACAACTAAGCCTAATACGGTTGTTACTAATGCTTGAGAAATACCACCAGCCATTAATTTAGGGTCGCCAGTACCAAATAGTGTAATTGCTTGGAAGGTATTGATCATACCGGTTACCGTACCAAGTAAACCTAATAGCGGTGCAACTACCGATATAATTTTGATAAGTGTTAAGTTACGCGTAATTTTTGGCATTTCGCGTAAAATAGCTTCGCTTAATTTAAGCTCTAATGTGTCGTAGGCAACATTTGGGTAGTCGTCTTTAACTTTCATAACACGACCTAGTGGATTGTCATCTCTCGCTACGCTGTCTTTTAGCTGGCGGCGAATTTTCCCACCAACAAGTAATAGCGATACAAAACGCTCAATTGCAATTAATAATGCAAGTAAACCTACACCTAAGATTACGTAGCCAACAGCACCACCTTGATGTACTTGCTCTGCTGTATCTGGGGCTTGAACGAGTAAACCTAAAATTGAACCACCTGTTGGGTCAAGTGCAAACTGCACAACACCTGTCTTAGCGTCTTGTAAATCGCCCGCTGTCGATGTGTAACGCGATACTGGTTGGCGAGTTAGTTCGCTTAGTGTATTCGTACCTGGGTTGTATTCTAAATATTTACCGCCCGATATAAGGTTAAAAGCACCTACGCGAACAACTTCTTGCTGTGCTTTATTACCACCTTCGACTATAACCGTAGTATTAAAGCGACTTACTTTGCCTTGCTCGGTCATTTCGCGTTGCAGCTCGTACCACACTTTTTCAATATCGTCGATTGAAGCAAGCTTTGATGTTGATCCCATTTTTTGAGCGAGATCGTCCATAAAAGCACTTCGCCCCGGAATTTCTGCCGATACAACCGATGTTGCAAATTTATTGCTTGAATCACCAGCAACTTGCTGAAGAACGCCATATAGTTCTTTAAGTGATCCCATACGCTTTGATAAAGTGTCGGTTAAATTAGCAAGCTTAACTTCGTTTTCTTCAAACTGTGTTTCTAATCGCTCTGATTCACCAAGCATTTGACTGCGTTTTGCTTGTGTATCTTTTAGCATTTGCACTTGTTCGTTTTGACGCGAGGTAAATTCTTGCTCTCGTTGCTTGTTTTGTGCGCTTTGAACCGATTTCCCGTCTTCAATTGATTTAAGTAACGAGTCAAGATTCATTGACTCTGCCGCGATACTATTACCTGTAAAACCTAGGCTTAGTGTAAGGCTTGCAGCAAAAAGAGCCTTTTTTGTCATTTGAGTAAACAATTTCATTTTTAACCTCTTATTCTGCTGCGTGTACTGGCAGAGTTAACATATCTGGGGCAAGTTGCTTACGCGCTATGCGAAGACCTTTGTTAATTTGGCTTATAGTAGAGTCAGGAAGCGCTACAAATGTTTTTGTGTCTGTATCCCAACTACCTGCTTGCTTGCCATCGCGCGTTAAATAAATAAGCTCTAAACGACCAATGCGTAAAAAGTCTACTTCTCGCTCTTTACCACTTACTTCTAATAGAGCGGTATATGCTTCAATGGTACGCCCGTAATCAACTTCCACTTGATAAGCTTCTAAAACACGGCGAAATTTCTCGCTTGAGGTGATATCAGCGCGATCCATCATGGTTTTTAATGAGGCTAAACGTTTTGCACGCTCATCTTGTAAAAATGGCACGTCGAGTGATACAAACTGCTCAAGGCCTGTGATCATACGCATCATTAAAGGTGTAATTTGACGTTCAATAATAGAAACCTGATCCATTGACAGGTTTAAAGATTCCATCTCTTCTATTTGATTATTTAACTGTTTAGTTAGCTGAGCGTTGTAAACAGCTAAACCATCAATTTCTTTATTGAGGGTTTTAAACTGCTGTAAACGCCCTTGCATTGAATCTGCAATCTTGTCTATTTTTGTTTGTGATTGCGCAGCTGATTTATTAATTTCACTGCTTTTATCAATAACCTTATCTAAATCGTTTGCGTGTACTGCTGCACTTGCGGCCACAATACCAGCTAAGATTAATGGTTTAACGCCTTTCATCGCATACACCTTTACTCGTTAGTTAGCGGATTTGCTAGTTTGTTTTTTAAAGTCATAAATTTTGTTATATAAATAATTTATGACTTAATAATTTCAATGAGCAGGAGTTTATAGATGAAACATGACAAGGATGTTGCGCAAAAAAGTCGCTTTTATGACAATGGTAACAATTAAGACTTACGAGGAGGTTTTTAAGATGATAAGAGCATTTGTTAACCAAATGCCCATAAACAAGCTGGGTTATTTTAAAATTGAATTAATTTGATTAAGGGAATAGTGCCAATCGGTATAATTAATTTCTATTGGGTATGCTTTATTGTCTTTTATAAGCACGAGTGAGGGAAACCCTTGAATAGGTAACGTACGAACAAAAGACAACTCTTCTTTAAGTTCATCATTAAGCTCACTTGATGCTAGCTGCGCAGTAAACTCATTTTTATCTAAGCCTATTTGTTCAGCCAAACTAATTAATGTACTTTCATCAGACGGGTTTTGCGCGTTTAAGTAATAAGCATGTTGAATTGCAGCAATCATTTGAGCTTCTTTATCAGTTTTACGCGCTATAAGTGCGGCTCTACATGCGGGATACGTTGAACGTCTTGGCTGGCAATCGCGCCAAAAGTTATAATTAAATTGCGTACCTAACTGCGCTGAAATTTTATGCCAAGTACCCTCAAGCATCTCTTTCATATTTTGTGGCATTGGGTCTTGGCTATCAGGTGCTAATCCACCTACTTTATATTCAATTGCTACTTTACCAGCAAGCTCTGATTTTAGCTTAAGCCAGGTTGGTGAGTAACCCCAACACCAACTACACATAGGGTCATGAATATATATTAATTTACTTTGAGACATATTAATCCTTCAACTAGTTCGAGACGACTCTATTACGACCAGCAGCCTTTGCACTATAAAGAGCTTCATCTGCTTGTTTTAATGAATCATCATAATCAGTTACTTTATTTACTTGGGAAATACCAATGCTACAGGTGATTGAAATACGCTGCTTATCATCGGTAAATATAACGTGCCCTGCGACAGCCTCTCGAAATTTGTTTGCAATTACAGTGGCTGTAGGAACAGTAACCTGCGGTAAAATAACAACAAACTCCTCACCGCCATAACGCGCTTTTAACGCAGTTGCCAAAAACTGAGATTCAAGGAGCTTGGTAAATTCAATCAATACCGTATCACCAAAGTCGTGACCATGCGTATCGTTTAAAGATTTGAAGTTATCTAAATCAATTAACAAAATTGAAAAAGGTAAGTACTGATCTGGGCGTGTTTGGGCAAGCTTTAAAAAATGAGAGGTAATAAAACGTCTGTTTGCCATGCCAGTAAGGGGATCTGTGTACGCATGTTGTTTTTGCTCTAGCGTAATATCGGCAATAGCCATGTGGCTTTTATGTCTAAAAAACTCACCAATAAATGAGAATAAAAACACCATAGAAAATGACGCTATAAATCGTGTTTTTTCTACATCGCCATAGCTAACTTGACCAAAGTCAGGGCCGTATAAAATAACAATACAACAAAACAGTAAAGTAAAACCTAACCAAGCACCTAATCTGACCCCTAAAGATGCAAACGTTACTACTGGATAAAACATTAGCCAATATAGCGCGGTGTTGTCTTTACCACCGGTATAAACAAGTGCAACAAACATCATGCACACAATGCTCATACTTATTAATGCCACTACTTGAAGATTACCTGTTTTTATAAAGTAGATAGAACAGCTTATATTTGTAATGTTAACGATAATTAATGAAGCGGTGAGTATCGGTGAGTAAACCTTATAATTCAAAAACACGAGTACAGCAATCACCACAATTGATATCCCAATCATGGTAAATAAAGAAAACGCTTTGCGTTGCATGTCTGAGCTATAAACACTGTCGATATTTATTAGACTGAGCCAATTTGGTTTATTCACATTTTTTTTAGTCATTAATTTTATACTTTAAACTTTTGAACCATATTTTCTAAGGCACTAAACTGCTGTTTTAGTTTGGTACATTCGTTAAGCGTGTCATTTAAGTTGGCCTTGCCTTGTATAGAAAGCGCACTAATTGTTTGAATGTCAGTATCTAATAACTTAACAACTTGGTTTTGCTCATCTGTTGCACTGGCCACAGAATGATTTGCATCGTTAATTTGCTTAATAGCTTGAATAACATGACTCATTAAATTGCCGACGGCATCTGCTTGTTGTACGCTTTTTTCACTGTCTTGAAGGCTTGTTTTCATAAGCTCTACAGCAAGGTTTGAGCCTTTTTGTAACTGGCTCACTGTGTCTTCAATTTCTTGCGTTGATTGTTGAGTGCGGTGTGCTAATTGGCGTACTTCATCTGCTACAACGGCAAAACCGCGTCCTGCCTCTCCTGCTCTAGCGGCTTCTATTGCTGCATTGAGTGCCAATAGATTAGTTTGCTCGCTTACACCTTTAATAACTTCAAGCACTTGCCCAATACTGGCTGTGTGTGTATTTAAACTGTTTATAGTTTGCTGAGCTTTCTCCATATTAGCTGAAAGCTGGTGGATGGTTGCAACACTGTGGCTTAATGCTTCTTGGTTTTGTGTTGAGTGCTCATCTGCATTTTTAGCAAGCTGCGAAGCACTCTCTGCATTACTTGAAATATCCATTGATGTAGCTGAAAACTGATTAATAGCCGCTGCAACGCTATCGGTTCGTTTACTTTGATCATCATACATAGACAGTGATGAATGTGTTTGTGATACCAAGCTCTCAATAGCTGTATCTAATTGCTCAGTGGACTCTTTTACTTGCTCTATTGAATGCTGAATTTTTTCGATGAAAATATTAAATGAATGACTTAAGTCGCCAAACTCATCATCGTTTTCAACGGTTAAACGCCTTGTTAAATCGCCTTCGCCTTGTGCTATATCTTTAATGGCATCATTTAAACGGTTCATAGGCTGCATTAAATAGCGTAATAAAAGCTGCATCATAATAATGATAGCAATGATCCCTATCACCATAAAAACAGCCGCAGTTTGGCCAAAGTTAGAAACGCTGACATACGCTTTATCTTTATCTATAACAACACCTAGGTACCAATCTACATTTTCAATGCCACTAATTTTTGTAAACGAGATAAGTTTAGACTCTCCGTTTATTTCGTATTGGGTAAACTCACTTTGCAAGGGCGT
>NZ_PJBR01000132.1:0-6293 GCF_002863625.1 Pseudoalteromonas sp. MelDa3
TCGCGACTTTGTAAAACAAGTTAAAGAACGTGCAGTTGGGGTTGAAGTTACAAAAAGCTTAAGCCCAGGCCAAGTATTTATAAAAATAGTGCGTGAAGAACTAGAAAAAGCAATGGGCGAGGCTAATGAAGAGCTAAGTCTAAATGCGCAACCGCCAGCCGTTGTAATGGTAGCGGGTCTACAAGGTGCGGGTAAAACCACCAGTGTAGCTAAGCTTGCTAAGTTTTTAAAAGAGCGAAAAAAGAAATCAGTACTTGTAGTAAGTGCCGATGTTTATCGCCCTGCGGCTATTAAACAGCTAGAAACGCTTGCAGCAGAAGTTGATGTTGATTTCTTCCCAAGTGATATTTCGCAAAAGCCTGTTGATATTGCAACCGCTGCAATTTCTCATGCTAAAAAGAAATTTATAGATGTAGTACTTGTTGATACTGCAGGTCGTCTACATGTTGATAGCAACATGATGGATGAAATTAAAGATCTTCATAAAGCAATCAATCCAATTGAAACCTTGTTCGTTGTTGATGCAATGACAGGTCAAGATGCGGCGAATACAGCTAAAGCATTCGACGAAGCATTACCACTTACCGGTGTTATATTAACAAAAACCGATGGTGATGCGCGTGGTGGTGCTGCTTTATCTATTCGTCACATCACTGGCAAGCCTATTAAGTTTATGGGTGTGGGTGAGCGCACTGACGCACTTGAACCTTTCCACCCAGACCGTATAGCGTCGCGTATTTTAGGTATGGGTGACGTACTTTCATTAATCGAAGAAGTCGAGATGAAAGTAGATAAAGAGCAAGCTGCTAGAGTTGCTGAAAAAGTATTTAAAGGCGCAGGTTTTACTCTTGATGATTTTGCTGACCAATTAAAGCAAATGAAAAGCATGGGTGGCATGATGTCAATGCTTGATAAGCTCCCTGGTATGTCTAACTTACCAGATGCTGTTAAAGGTCAAATGGGTGATAAAACATTTATCCAAATGGAAGCTATTATTAGCTCTATGACTAAAAAAGAGCGTGCACGCCCAGAAATCATTAAAGGTTCGCGTAAAAAACGCATAGCAGCTGGCTCTGGTACACAAGTACAAGAGATTAATAAGTTGCTTAAGCAGTTTACGCAAATGCAAAAAATGATGAAAAAAATGAAAGGTAAAGGCGGCATGACTAAAATGATGCGCGGTATGAAAGGCATGTTACCACCTGGAATGATGGGCGGCGGCGGTCCTAAATTTTAAAAAGTACCATTAAGTTACTTTTTAAAATAATAGCGAATCATATTGAAAGGAGCAAATAGCTCCTTTTTTGTTGAATAAATTATGCATGTAATACACCTTTAACTCTTATTTGTCGTTGAGATCACGGTTTAACCTACTAAACTGCCTTTTTGGTTCACTTCTTACTTGCGTTATTGCCAAAAACTCGTACAATTCCCCAGCTCCCCATTCTGGGGAGTAAATCTTATTAATGAAAACAGTCAATCTTTATAGAGGACGGTATGGTAACTATTCGTTTGCAACGTGGTGGCGCTAAAAAACGCCCTTTCTATCAAATTGTGGTTGCGGATAGCCGTTTCTCGCGTGACGGTCGCTTCATCGAGAAAGTAGGCTTTTTTAACCCAATTGCTTCAGGTCAAGAAGAAAAAATTCGTTTAGATTTACCACGTGTTGAACACTGGGTAGGTCAGGGCGCATCTCTTTCAGATCGCGTAGCTAAGTTAGTAAAAGACGCTCGTAAAGCGGCTTAATAGGCGTAAGTGTAACCATGAGTCAAGAGAACACCTCATCAATAATTGTCGTAGGAAAGCTCGGTGCCCCATATGGTATAAAGGGCTGGCTTAAGGTACATTCATTTACTGATGATCCCGTAGGGATCTTCGATTTCAGCCCGTGGTTGATAGGGCAGCAAGGTAAATGGCAGTCCTTAGAAGTGGTCGACTGGCGTCGCCACAACAAAGGCTTTATCGCTAAATTTGCGCAGGTAAACGACCGAGACGAAGCAATGGCTTATACCCATGCTGAAATCTCAATGGATGCAGCGCATTTACCAGAACTCCCGCAAGGTGAGTTCTATTGGCGAGATCTCATTGGCATGTCTGTTGTAACCGATAAAGGTTATAGCTTAGGCATTGTTGATGACCTGATGGAGACAGGATCAAATGACGTACTGGTTGTTAAAGCAAACAGTAAAGACGCATTTGGTCAAGCTGAGCGTTTGATTCCTTTTTTAACTGATTCAGTTATTAAAGAAGTTAAATACGACGCAAGAGAAATTACCGTAGACTGGGATCCTGGTTTTTAATGACGCAAACTAGTTCATTATGGGTAGGGGTGATAAGCCTTTTTCCAGACATGTTTGACGCTATTACAGACCAAGGTGTTACCGGTCGCGCAGTAAAAAATGGCTTAATTGATTTTAACTGCTGGAATCCGCGAGACTACGCTTTAGATAAGCATAGAACCGTAGATGACCGTCCTTACGGGGGCGGACCTGGTATGTTAATGATGGTTGAGCCATTAAAAAAAGCGATTGCCGAAGCTAAAAAAGCAGCTGGTGATGGTGCTAAAGTAATTTATATGTCCCCGCAAGGGCGCAAACTTGATCAGCAAGGTGCTAGCGAACTCGCTAACTCTAAAAAACTGATTTTGATTGCCGGTCGCTATGAAGGTATAGATGAGAGAATAATAGAATCATATGTTGACGAAGAATGGTCAATTGGTGATTTTATTTTGAGTGGTGGTGAACTACCTGCCATGACATTAATTGACGCAGTAGCGCGATTAGTGCCAGGTGTGTTAGGTCATAATCAGTCAGCAGAACAAGATTCGTTTTCGGATGGCTTGTTAGATTGTCCACACTATACACGACCAGAAACATTGGACGACAAACAGGTTCCTGCTGTATTACTCAGTGGTAACCACCAAGAGATAGCAAAATGGCGGCTTATGCAGTCATTAGGCAGAACTTGGTTACGACGTCCTGACTTGTTGCATAACCTAGCTCTGACTGAGGAGCAAGCGGTATTACTCGCGAAATTTCAGCAAGAGTACCAAAAAGCTTGTGGCTAGAAGACAGTTACACCTAGGAAAGTGAGAAACATAATGGCAAAAGTAAACCAAAATATTATTAAAGCGCTTGAAGATGAGCAGCTTAAAACAGACGTACCTGCATTTGGCCCTGGTGATACAGTGGTTGTACAGGTAAAAGTAAAAGAAGGTGCTAAAGAGCGTCTACAGGCCTTTGAAGGTGTTGTAATCGCTAAGCGTAATCGTGGTCTTCACTCAGCATTCACAGTTCGTAAAATCTCGAACGGTGAAGGCGTTGAGCGTGTATTCCAAACGCACAGCCCTCTTATTGATAGCGTAACAGTTAAGCGTCGCGGTGCAGTTCGCCGTGCTAAGCTTTACTATCTACGTGAGCGTTCTGGTAAATCTGCACGTATTAGAGAAAAACTTAACTAATACGCGCTGTTTATCAACGCAAAAAAACGGGTTGCATCCTTCGGGTTGCAACCCGTTTTGGTTTTAGAATATTATTTTCTCAATTCTCAATTCTCAATTCTCAATTCTCAATTTCTCATTAGTAAAATTTCCGCTTTAGCCTTTTCTCAGTTAGCTGATCCTGTTAGTATTTATCGTATTGATTAGTTTACTTTTATGTAAATTTATATTTACGTTATTTGGTTTTTTAAGGTGGGACGAACGTGGCTGACATAAGTGATTTAGCACAGCTAAGAGAAGGTATAGATGAATGCGATGCACAACTTGTTGCCTTACTCGCTAAACGTAATGGTATTACGCAAAAAATTGGTGAGATAAAACAACAAACAGGCGCACCTTTACATGCACCTGCCCGTGAAGCAGAGCTATTAGCGGCAAGACGACAAGAAGCAATAAATCAAAATGTAAGCCCAGATCTCGTTGAAGATATACTAAGACGTATGATGCGAGAAGCCTATCAAAACCAACAAGCAAAACTTGCATGCGCAGCGCCAGAGCTTTCGCCAATTGTAATTGTGGGTGGTCAAGGCGCCATGGGCCAGTTATTTGCACAGCAGTTTATTCGCTCAGGTTACGAAGTTAAAATTTTAGATAAAGATCAGCAAAACGATGCTAAAAGTATTTTAAAAGGTGCCAAGCTGGTAATGATTAGCGTACCTATTAATGCATTGGACGCTGTCGTTGCTAAGTTACCTAAACTAGATGAAGACTGTTTACTAGTTGATATTACATCGGTAAAGCAATCGCCTATTAAAGCACTAAAAGCTGCGCACAGTGGCCCTGTGGTTGGTTTACATCCTATGTTTGGGCCTGATATATCACACTGGGTAAAACAAACAGTTGTTGTATGTGAAGGGCGAGAACACCAAGCGGCAAAAGGTTTGTTACAGCAGTTACAAGTATGGGGTTGTCAGCTTGTTGAGCTTGATGCTAAAAAGCATGATGAAGCAATGCAAATTATTCAGGTAATGCGCCATTTAACGACATTTGTGTACGGACAATTTCTAGCAAAACAAAGTCATACACTAGAAGAATTACGTAGCTGCTCGTCACCTATATATCAATTAGAACTGATGATGGTAGGGCGTTTATTTGCGCAGTCGCCTGAGCTTTACTCAGATATTATGCTAGCACAATTCGATGATGTAGAAACCTTACTTGCACAGTACCAAGATACCTTCGCAAGTACATTAGCAAAATTAAAAGCGGGAGATAAAGCAGCGCTTATTGATTCTTTTGCGCAGGCGAAAGTTTACTTTTCTGACTCGACAGAACACTTTTTAACGCAAAGTAGAAGCTTATTAAATAAAGCGAATGATTCAAAAGTTTTAGATTAATATTTGTTATACCGTTTGCTTAAGTATGGGGATTTAATTCGTTAAATTGCTAAAATATTTATGCAGACTGGTACTAGTTAACGAAAAAGGGCCGATATCGGCCCTTTTTGATTTGTAAAATTGCTTATTAAGTATTAACGCTTACTGCCTGTAGTGACTCGCTTTGGTAGCATCCTAAAATACGTACATATTGGGTGTGCTCTTTAAGTTCTTCTAGCGCTTCTTTTACTTGGCTTTCAGCTAAGTTTGCTTCTAGGTCAACATAAAAAACTTCTTCCCACGGATTGCCCGGAGTAGGGCGAGATTCAAGTTTTACTAAATTAATCTTATGCTGCTTAAAAATCATTAACGCATCGGCTAGTGAGCCCGCTTGTTGTTTTGTCGACATGATCAAACTAGTTTTAGTTGGAATTTGGTTAGACACTTGTAGAGGCTTACGTGCAACAACAATAAAGCGGCTATGGTTTTCGCTTTGATTAGCTAGGTTTGATTTAATAACCTCAAGCCCTACGTTTTTCCCCGCTTGTGCAGAGCCAATTGCAGCACTGTATGGTGTGTTCAGAGCTGATTGTAGCGCGCTTGATGTTGAGTCACATGTTTCGTGTTGTAAATCACCTAAGCCCTGTAAAAAGCGGCTGCACTGCGCAAATGGTTGTGGGTGTGCAAATATTTTTGTTAGTTGACTAAGTTCAGTATCAGGGTTGGCGAGTAAGCAATGCTCTACACTGTGAGTTACTTCTCCAACAATAGACACTTGCGCGTGCTGTAATAAGTCAAACACCTCGTTAATACTGCCAGAGCTTGTGTTTTCAATGGGTAATAAACCAAAATCAGCTTGGCCGTTTTCTACTTTACCTGTTATTTCGTCAAACGATGTACAGCCAATTTCAACTAATTTACCCGGGCGGCGGCTAAAATATTTATGGCATGCTAGTTGGCTATAGGAACCCTGGCCACCTAAGTAAGTTACACGGTGTGTTTCACTAAGGGCATCTGGATTCAGGTTTTTTTGTAGCATTGCTTGTTGGTGTAAAACAGAGTCTTCCAAAATAGTTTGAAAAACATTATTCACGTAGTAAGCATCCAAACCTAGTGATTTACCATAACCAATCAGTTTCTCTAAAAGTGCGAGTTCACGTGCTTCATCGCGAATTGGCTTGTTGTTAGCAATTTTATACTCAACCACACCGTGGCTAATACGACGACGTTTAGCTAATAACACGAGTAAATCGGAGTCTATTTCATTTATATCGTGTCTTAGTGCATTTAATACATCATTTGTCATTTTGGTATCCTCATTCCAAAAGTAGGCTGTTATTACACAGCAAAAACAAAAAAGCCTCCCGGTTGGGAGGCTTTACTATTCGATTGATTTTATCTCACAAACAGGGAAGCCTCTTCTATATAAAGAAGCTAAAAAACGAAAAAAAAGTGCGAGAGATAAATATGTTCATGCA
>NZ_PJBR01000133.1:0-6050 GCF_002863625.1 Pseudoalteromonas sp. MelDa3
CGTTGTTTTACCAGATATTAATGGGCTAGAAATTTTAGAGTCACTAAGTTCAGATTCTTGCCCTCAAGTAATAGTACTAACGGGTAACGCCACTAAAGAAATGGCGATTCGGGCTATAAAGTTGGGTGCAAGCGACTTTATAGAGAAACCTGTTGAAGCTGACCGGTTTAGAATCACTGTGCATAATGCTCTGAAAATAAAGAATTTAAAGCAAACAGTCACTAAATATAAAAATAAATATGAAAATGGAAAATACTATGATTTAGTCGGCAGTTCAGAACAAATGCGAGCTGTATACCAAATAATTAGTTCAGCTGCTGTAAGTAAAGCTACTGTATTTATAACAGGCGAGAGTGGAACAGGTAAAGAATTGTGCGCGAGGGCTGTTCATTTGGCATCTAACCGTGCTGGTAAACCTTTTGTTGCTCTTAACTGTGCAGCTATACCAAGAGATTTAATTGAAAGTGAAATTTTTGGTCATCTTAAGGGGGCTTTTACTGGTGCTATATCTAACCGTGCAGGTGCAGCAGGACAAGCTGATGGCGGTACTTTGTTTTTAGATGAGCTTTGTGAAATGGATATTAATTTACAAAGTAAATTACTACGGTTTATTCAAACAGGAAACTACCAACAAGTTGGAAGTGAAAAAGAAATAAAAGCCAACGTACGCTTTATTTGTGCAACCAATAAAGACCCCCTTGCTGAAGTCGAAGCTGGACGTTTTAGAGAAGATCTTTATTACCGTCTTCATGTAATTCCGATAGATATGCCTCCCTTAAGAGATCGTGGTAATGACATCATTGAAATTGCCGAAGCTTTATTCATCAAAATTGCAAAAGAAGAAGAACACCCTTACCTAGGTTTATCAGATGATGTTCGAAACTTGCTTAATAGTTATCAATGGCCTGGAAATGTAAGGCAATTAGAAAACGTAATTCGCAATATTTTAGTACTAAACCAAAGTGAATGGGTTGATGCTAGCATGCTCCCTTCATTACCTAGAAAGACTAAATCTACAAATGATGAAAATGAGCATCTACAAGCTAACGAGTTAGTCTCAACTGATATTGAAGACCTTCCACTTAAAGAAGAGGACGTAAAAGCATTATGGTTAGCAGAGAAAGATTATATAGAACGAGTTTTAAATTTATGTGCTACTAATATCCCAAAAGCAGCATCGCTATTAGATGTAAGCCCCTCAACCTTGTATCGAAAAATTAAAGGGTGGGAAGAAATGGAAAAAGTTGAAGTATAGCTACGTTATAAATTAATATACTTTCAAAAATTAGATAAAGCTTACTCTTTTCGATAAGCTTTATCTAAAAGAGCGAATTGCTTTTTACCGGAAAATCGTTCTTCCAACATTTTTTTAGCCGTTTCTAACATTATTACTTTCTGCTGTGGAGTCATTTTAAGAATTAAATCCAAGTTATGCTTACAATCCTCAATATTTCCTTTTGTCATTAAAAAACCATTTTTTTTATTCTTAATTATAGTTGGAATAGCCCCCACGGGGCTGCTTACTATTAATGTATTTTCAGATATAGCCTCTAAAAGTGTCATAGGTAATCCTTCCTCTCTTGAACAAATTAATAATACATCTAAGTGCTCCCAAATATTATTCCGATTTGTTAAACCATGATATTTAATATTTTGACTATTAGTAACATCATTTTTAAGTGGACCATCGCCAAAAACATGAAACTGAATTCTAGCATCAGCTTGCATCATTGAAGATAGTTTACAAAAAATATCTGGCCCTTTCTCGTGAGATAAACGACCCACAAACCCAACTTTTAATGCCTTTGTAATTTGTTTAGGTTTAGTTTCACTAGGAATACTGATGAAGTTTTCTAACAGGGTTGAGTTTTTAATACTCTTTGCAATATTGTCTGATACTGCGAAGTTAATTGATAAGAATGATAGCAGCTTGTCTATTTTATTATAAAACCTAACACGACCTTCTCCCGTTTCCCCAGCATGATAAGTACTTACGCAATGGTACCTATACAATTTACATACTACCCTAGCAACGATACCTGCTTTATAACCATGAGTATGGATCACAATTTTCTCATTGTATTGTCTTAATTTTTTTAAAAAATTTCCAACATTACCTTGCGCAAAGTCATACTTTATACTTTCATTATCTAGTAATGTATAAAATGCCTTATTACCGTGATCTTTATAAAATAGTATTATGCTTGGCACGTTATTTTTAGCTAATAACTTTGAGATCTCTATTAAATGAGTTTCAATACCGCCAATCATGGACGAGTCTACGAATAAAATTACACGATAATCCATTAATCAACTCCGAAGTAAAAAATATGATAGATAAATTAATAATAGAACAATTGAAACACGATGTCGGCGAAGACTTAGCGATTCAATTACTTGGTATTTTTGTAGAGGAATCAAAAAAAACAATAGCAGATATGCTCGTAGCTTCTTCTGTAAGCTCTATAGCCATTAATGCACATGGCTTAAAGAGTAGTAGCTCTAGTTTTGGAGCCATCAACTTAGCACATACATGTCAATTAATTGAAACTAAGGCCAAAGATGAAGAGTTAGATATAGAGTTAATAACACTACTACAACTCGCAGCAAAACAAAGCGACAAAACATTTAACCAACTTACTTCTATAATTGTAAGTCAAAGTATTTAATCACTATCAATAAAAGGGTTTTTTAATAGTTCTGAGAAAATCATCTTAAGCTCACTAATATCGTGTAAATGGCTATTTTGATTTTCTACTTTTTCGCCATTGTATAAAATTTCTTGCATGGCTCGTGGTGATATACTTAAATCGTAAATTTTTTGACCTAATTGTTCTTGTAACCAATCTATACCAGCACACTTTAGCGTTTTCATAACACTATTTTCATCTGCACTGTTTTCGATGAACAATCTACATGCCGATGTTTTATGTATGGCATCGCCTAGTTCTTTAACTAAAAAGCTAGGCATTACACTTGATATAATACTACCTGGACCCATGATTATAAAATCTGCACTCAAGATGGCTTCGACTGCTTTAGAAGAAGCTGGAACATCGTGAGAAAGAAATATTTTTTTTGGAAGCTCACCTAATGCATCTATAGCACACTCACCAAAAACATGCTCCCCATTATGAAGTTCCGCAATAATATCAGTTGGAAAATCTGACATGGGTAAAACGGTTTCATTGTTTCCCAGCATTTTATTGAAACTATAAATTGCTTCGCTGGCACATTTACTAGATTGTAAAAAAGCGAGTAAAGTCAAGTTACCTAAACTATGTCCATCCAAATCTCCTCCTTCAAAGCGATGATCGTAAATAGCGGCATTATTAGTATTATTTTTAGCAAGCTGGATACAACAACGACGAATATCGCCTAAAGCAATACAACCATATTCTTCTCTTATGCGACCAGTACTGCCACCATTATCTGTTGTAGCAACAATAGCAGTAAGCTCCTTACACATAGGTTTAATAGCACTTAGTACTTGTGCTAATCCATGTCCACCACCAATACAGACTATTTTCATTATTGAACCTAGACACCTCAAGATACCGTAACTTAAGCAGAATTTATTCCAACTTGAAATTATATTTAAGACAATGATTTTAAATGTTTTTTATAATTACTAATATTGCAAAATTGCATTAATAGACTATTATTCGCATTAATAGAAAATTATTTGCATAATGCAAAATAGCCTCTTCGAGAGCAATATGAAAAGTAAAGAACCAATATCAATAATTGATTTACAAATTCATTTAGATAATTTATCTACCTGCGATGATGAGGTAGATATAATTAAATCAATAGCAGTACTAATTCAGCCAATGATGAAATATAAAGATTGTATTATTCTTAAAAAAAATAAATCTAGATTTTTTGAGACTATTGGCACTAGCAACAGTGAGTTTTATGTTGAAACTTGGCCTGAATGTAATTTGTTTGCTAGTGCTATTAGCCAAGGCTCTATAATTTCACTAAAGCCATTAGAAGAGTTTGAATTTGCTTTTTTAGACAACAAAGAAAAAAATAAAATTAAAAATGTGTATATAAAGTGTATTAACACTAATTCAGGCAGCAGCCTTTTTATTTTCACTAATATAAATGTTAATGAATGCGAATACATAAAAAATTCATCATTAATAAATATATTTTTTCAGCAATTATTTTTTTCTTTAGTAAATATGGATAATTTTCAAAAGCAAACTGCTGAATCGTTTTCGCTTGTCCATAAATTTTCACAACTTTCTTCCCTATTTAAAGAGCTAGCCTGTGAGTGGTTTTGGCGGACCACACCTAAAATGTTATTTGAAAGCGTTAAAAATGCTAACACAGTAGACAATATTTATGAGCAGGTATTTGTCAGTAATACTATTTTCAATTTAAGAAGTAAACGCGAACTTTTACAAGAAAACAAATGGAATGACTTTAAGTACACCATCGAAAGTCATGGCGACTTTCACGAATTTGAATTCGAAATATGTGCATTAAAAAGTATCTGGGTATCACTAAGTGGTAAATCTCAATTTGATGAGCTAGGTAATTTTATTGGTTATTTAGGCATAGCTAAAGATATAACGTCCACAAAAGAACGTGAAGCAAGTTTGAAGGAAGAAAAACAAAAAGCGATAGAAGCTAGTAATACTAAATCTAAGTTTTTAACGGTAATGTCACATGAAATAAGAACACCCATGAATGCTATTATGGGGATGATAGAATTATTACTAGATACACAGCTAGACCAAGAACAAAAGCAATGGCTAAACTATGCTAATTCTAGTGCAGATATTCTATATGGATTAATAACTGACGTACTAGACTTTTCTAAGATAGAGTCTGGCACAGTCCTTTTGGCTAATAAACCTATTAACATTCGCCTTTTAATTGACAATATCGTAGGGCAATTAGACATAATAGAAAAAAATGAACATATTATTTTCACTTCAACTATTGATGATGCATTACCTAAATTATTTATCGGAGATGAATTTCGTCTAAGTCAGGTTTTATTTAATATTGTTGGTAATGCGTTAAAATTCACAAAGTCAGGACGTATTACTTTAAACACCTCACTAATTAACAATATGATCGTATTTGAAATAGCGGATTCAGGAGTCGGAATTGCTAAAAAAAATCTCGAATTAATATTTAAACCCTTTAGTCAAGTTAACGATAGTGTAAACAGAACAAATGAGGGAGTCGGCTTAGGGCTAAGTATTTCTAAGAATTTAATCGAATTAATGGATGGTTACCTATGTGTAGAAAGCCAGCTGGGCTTAGGGAGTACTTTTAAGATTTGTATTCCCTTTAAGGCAGCATCCAATGAAGAAGTAAAAAATATAACGGCTAAATCGCGCTCCTCCCTATCCATTCTTGTCGCTGAAGACAATAAAACAAATCAAGTTTTAGCAAAAGCTTTTTTAGAAAAACTCAATCATAATGTTACGCTCGCAAATAATGGCAGTGAAGCATTAGATCTACTGAAACTAAAAAACTTTGACCTTATTTTAATGGATATTATGATGCCTGTTATGGATGGTCTAACAGCAACACAACATATTCGTGATAAGTTACTTAGTGATATACCAATTTATGCCTTAACAGCAAACGCAGAATCAAATGATAAGGCTTCTTGCTTTAAAGTAGGGATGAATAAAGTTCTAACTAAACCGATAAAATTTGAGGTACTACAGGCTGCTCTGAATGAATTTGAACCTTAACCAATATTTTAAATGATCGGCTTAGATTTCACTCTATAAACCTAATTTTAAATGTGAGTTTAAAAAATTGAACTAGTCAATGAACTGCAAAGAAAACAAACTAATTTAGCCCATCGAGCTGCTACTTTGTACCACTTTGACATAATCGTACATGAAAAACTAGAGAGTTTGGATTCACCTTTGAGATTTAAAGTTGCACTATTATACCTTGAGAGTTTAAAAATACATCCTTTCGAGAACAAGAGTAGGAAAACACTATAAATTGAAAATTTTTAATTAGGCATAACTTCACATCGTTATTGATTTTACTGGTATACCTTTAAC
>NZ_PJBR01000134.1:0-5927 GCF_002863625.1 Pseudoalteromonas sp. MelDa3
GTTAGACGAAATGAGTTACAGCGCCTCTGGATCTATCCAGCGGCGCAAACTTATCCATGTGTTTCCTACTACTTCGTGACTGTATTGCGTAACCACAAGTAAGGCATGAGCATTGGGAATAAACTGTTTGCTCCATGGAAGTGCAGCAAAATTATGATAATCAGTGGCTGCGGTTATGACTTCAATACCTTGAGCATTAAATAAGTCTTTTGCGCGTGGCATGTGCAGTACAGATGTTACTAGTGCAACTTTAAAGTCGACTAATTTTGATGCCAGTAACTTAGCTTCTTCACCTGTATCCATTGCTTTTGGGTTTTGGAATATACGACTCTTATTAACACCTAAACTAATTGCCGTTTGATACATAAGCCCGCTATTAGTGATATTTTGATAACCCCCGCCTGACACTATAAGCTCTGCATTAGGGTAGTGCTTTGCTAGCTTTACACCTTCTACTAAGCGCGTTAGCGCACAATTGCCTAATTGATTATTAGCACTGAGTGCAGGATTTGGGTTTATATCGCAACCTAGTACAACTATTTTGTCTATTTTTGGATGCTTTAGGGTATTAAATGCAAGCGACGCAGGTTCATTATTTTGGATAATTAAATTGGCGATAAAGGGCGTGCTCAATGCAAGTAATACAATTAAGCTTAAAGTAGATAAGAAGAGAGCTGATTTGCGGCCTTTAAATGCGAGTAGGAGCATCAGGCACGCAAATAAACCAAATAGAGGCAGTGGCATAAGTAAGCCACCAATCATTTTTTTAATAACAAACATAAGAGTTAAACGCTGTAGGGTTAATTACAGCGATATTACTCATTATATTGATGATTATCGACCGTTATTTAGCTTACACGTATTTAAAAAGTGACGATAAACAGGGTTATCTTTCATGTCTTTTTTCATCGCTAAATACATAGGACGAGTAAGGCCAAGAGCGCCCAAAGGAATTGATTTAATTAAGCCTTGGCTTTCATAAGGTGTAACTAGCCAATCAGGTAAAGCGGCAACGCCCATGCCGGCACTTACTAGTTGAAAAATAAGTAATCCTTGGTCAACCGTTTTTAACGTACCGTCAAAACGTGCATTTTGAATGAAATGCTTAAATATATCTTGGCGTTCACGCGGGATAGGGTATGAAATAATAGTTTCGTTTTTTAAATCAAGCGCTGTTACATACGCTTTTTTAGCAAGTTCATGATCCGGTGCCACAATAAGCTTCAATTTAAAATCAAATAAGTGCGCGTATTCTAATGTGTCGGGTTCACGTATGTCAGATGTTAAAACTAAATCTAGCTCATCGCTTAGTAAGTCAGGAATAGCGTCGTAACTAAAGCCGCGCTCGTAATCAATTTTTATATCAGGCCAAAAGTTATTAAATTCTTTAATAGTAGGCAATAACCAATGAAAACATGCATGGCATTCCACACTTAAACGCAGTTGAGAAATAGGCTGATTTAAGCTTTCTTTCAAACGGCATTTAGTCGCTTCCATTTTTGGTAATATTTCGTGAGCTAACTCAAGTAATAGCATTCCCTGAGGGGTAAAGCGGACTGGTTGAGTTTTACGCTCAAATAATTGGCAATCTAATTTATTCTCTAAATCTTTGATTTGATGAGATAAAGCAGACTGTGTCAAAAATAACTCTCGTGCTGTATTAACCAAAGATCCTGTTTCTTTTAGGGTTGCTATGGTTTTTAAATGTTTAATACCAATCATCTTTAAAAATTCTCATGGGAAAAGTGAGTTCAGCTCAGATTAACCACATACTACGCCTATACAAAAAACGTTTCAACGTCTAGATGGCTAAAATTTTGCGGTTTATTGTGGTTTATTGCAGTTTGTTGCTATGAATCGCGAAAATATTAGAATTAGTAACGATAAAAGTCATTCAAAAACTGGTTTGATGAGTTTTAGATGAGTTTGCTTCATGTTGTATTTTAAGTATATCGATTGCGGTGTGCTTCACCTCAGTGTGAATTTTGACTATATAAATAACTGTGTGGGGTGGGGAATGGTTACTTTAGGTTGTGGTTTAAAAACTAAAGTCATTTTGCTTTTTAGCTTTAGTTTAATGGATGAGTATATACGTAATACCTAAGCCAGCGACCAACTCGCTGGCTCTTTTTATAAAGGCTTATTAATAAGTAATATGGCTTCTTTGGCTGTGACCGGTTTTGACTTTAAAAAACCTTGGCCATAGTCGCACGCGGTGGATTGTAAAATGGCTAATTGTTCAAGTGTTTCTATCCCTTCAGCAACAACTTCAAGTTTTAATGATTGCGCAAGTGATAAAATGGCTTCAACAAGTGGGTTGGTGGAATCTTGTAGGTGGTCAATAAAGCTTTTATCTATTTTTAAAATATGAATAGGCAGTTGGTGCAAGTAGCCCAGTGCTGAATAACCCGTTCCAAAATCGTCAAGGCACAATTTTACTTTTAAAGGTGAAAGACCTTCTATTATTTGAGTGGCGAGTTCTAGATTTTCTATTAAGCCTGATTCGGTAATTTCTAAACATAAAGAACCCAGAGGTAATTGGTATTTATTATAAATAGAATGTATTTGCGCTACAAAATCGAGGCTTGCAAAATGTCGTGACGATACATTAACCGTTACTTTCAAAAAGCGATGACCTTGCTGGTGCCAATTAGAAATCTGCTGAGCGGCTAAATCAAGTAAATGTAAATCAAGATTTATAATTTGCCCTGTAGTTTCAGCTATCGGTATAAAATCATTAGGTGGTACAAATCCTTTTTTAGGATGATGCCAGCGCACTAGTGCTTCAAATCCGATAACTTCACTTGTGGTAATTGTAAAAATTGGCTGAAAATAGAGTTCAAATTCGTTGTGTTCTATACCGTGTTGCAAGTCGTTTTCGATATCGGCATGGGTTTTAAGTTTTTTACGCATCGTGTTATTAAAAAACTTAACTTGTCCACGCCCGGTGGATTTTGCTTCATACATAGCAGCATCAGCTTGTTGCAGTAATATATAAGCTTTATCGTTTATGTTGTCGGTATAGGCAATACCAATACTAGTAGAGGCTTGAAGTAAGTGGCTATCTACATTAAGAGGTTTTGATAATGCGCTTTTAATTCTGTTTAAAGCTTCATTAACTTGGTTTTTATGTGTGATATTTTCCATAAAAATAGCAAATTCATCACCGCCTAAACGAGCAAATGTATCGGTGCTTCGTACTGTACTTTTAATTAAGTCGCATATTTTTATAAGAAAATGGTCTCCGACTTCATGCCCTAGCGAATCATTTATACTTTTAAAACGATCAAAATCTAGATACAGCAGGGCATGGCTAGTACTTTTTTTAGCACGCGTTAAACGTAAAATAGCATGCTTTATTCTTTCAATGAGTAATGAGCGGTTAGCAAGGCCGGTAAGCTCGTCATGCAATGCTTTATGCTCGAGCTCTTGTCGGGCTAGTTGTCTATCAATCGCCATACTTATTTGGCGACTTACGTAAGTTAGAAGAGCGCTGTCGTGTTCGTTGTATTGCAGTGTTTTATCGTAGCTTTGTACAACAATAACACCGCTTATACGATCACTTGTTTTAAATGGAACACCCAACCACGACTCTGATTGTCTGCCTACCATTTTAAAATCACCGTTATCTATATGACTTTGAAAGGCATCTTTATTGAGTAATAAGGTTTGCTCTGTTTGCAGTAGGTAATATGAAGCAGTGTCTTTTAGCTGTTCTTTAGATATTTTTTGATGTGTTTTGGTGTTTATGCCTTCTTCGACTATATAAACAAGGTCAAGTATATCTACTTTTTTGTCATATAAAGCGATAAAAAAGTTATCAGCACGAAGTAAGTTATTGATAATTGAATGCAAAGCTTCAAAGAAGGTATCTAAGTCGTTAGCTTTGTAGGTTAGGTTGGCTATTTGTAATAAGCTATTTTCTAATTTTTGTGCGTTGTTAAGTTGCTCAACTGTTTTTTGTAAGTTATTTACCGTATTTACCTGGTTAATTTTAGCACTGAGTAAGTGGGCAACTGTTGTAAGAATTTCAAGATGTGCGTTTGTAAAGTAGCTTTTAATAGGGTGCTCACAATCAATAACACCTAAAACTTGTTCTTTATATATAAGAGGGACGCATAGTTCTGATTGGGCAGGGCGCTCATCTGCGATATAACGGCTATCTTTTGTTACATCATCGATAATTACGGCTTTACCAGTAGTTGCAACAGCCCCAGTAATTCCTTCACTAAAACGTATTACTTTACGTTCGGCTTGATATTTGTCACGGGCGTGAGCAATACCCATCGAGGCAACTTGATTTAATGTATAAGCATTGTTATCGGCAAGGTAAATAACGCAATCAACAAATCCTAAACGGTTAACAACGTGCGTTGTAACATACTCAAATAGCTCGTCTAGTGTGTCTAGTTGCAATAAGCTTGATGAAAATTGATTGATAATACTCAGTTGATCAGTTTTTATCTCAAGTGCTCTTGAGGAATCATTTTTGTAAGACATAGGCAATTTATATTATTCTTTTTATTTTTAAATACGTAGCTAAGTTAACCTAATCTTGGATTTTGTACAAAATAAAGCGATGAGTGGTTTTAATTGGCTGTAAATTATTATGACGAATGACTTTAATTAATTGTAAGTAATAACAATAGCTAATCCCAATTGAATTGGAGTATTAAGCTTTAATTACACAACTCGGTAATGTCATTAGCATATGCATTATTTTTAATAAAATCTTTACTCGAAAACATCATATGCCTATGATCGGATAAATTCAGCCTTGGAATAAAGTAATGACAAGCAATAATACAAACTCTGTAACAACCCTTACTATCACTCGCCCAGATGACTGGCATGTACATTTACGTGATGGCGACCAGCTAAAGGATACTGTACGAGACATTAGCAGATACATGGGTCGCGCTATTATTATGCCAAACCTTGTTCCGCCGGCAACATGTACTGATACCGCTCTTTCTTATCGAGAACGTATTATGGCAGCAGGCCCACAAGGTGCCTTTGAGCCTTTAATGGTACTTTACCTTACTGATAAAACGACACCAGATGAAATAAAGAAAGCAAAAGCAACGGGTAAAATAGTAGCTGCAAAGCTGTATCCTGCTGGCGCTACAACCAATTCTGATTCGGGTGTTACATCAGTCAAAAATATTTACCCGGTTTTAAAAGCAATGCAAGAAGTAGGTATGTTGCTGTTAGTACACGGAGAAGTTACTGATTCATCAATTGATATTTTTGACCGTGAAAAAGTATTTTTAGAGACGATTTTAGGGGATGTGGTAAGTGACTTTCCTGAACTTAAAATTGTACTAGAGCATATTACAACTAAAGATGCAGTAGAGTTTGTAGTTAATGCACCTAGCAATGTAGCAGCAACAATTACAGCTCATCATTTACTTTATAATCGTAATCATATGTTAGCGGGTGGAATTCGCCCACATTATTACTGTTTGCCAATCCTCAAACGTAACATTCACCAGCAAGCATTAATGGCCGCAGCTATAAGTGGAAATAAAAAGTTTTTCTTAGGAACTGATTCTGCACCACATTATAAAGATAAAAAAGAAGCTGCTTGTGGTTGTGCTGGTGCATATACGGCCCATGCCGCTATTGAGTTATACGCTGAAGCATTCGAAGAAGCGGGAGCTTTGGACATGCTTGAAGGATTTGCAAGCCACTTTGGTCCTGACTTTTATGAGTTGCCGCGTAATGCCGATACAATAACATTACAAAGAAAACCATGGGACGTACCTGCAAGTTATACCCTAGGCGACTCTGAAGTTGTGCCTATAAAAGCAGAAGATACTATTGATTGGTCTGTTAAATAGTTAATATTTTATATTTAAACCAAAAGCCGCTTAATTTTTAAAGCGGCTTTTTTGTTTGTATTTTTGATGTTATTGAAGCGTTAT